>NZ_CM001837.1:2923965-3223965 GCF_000355805.1 Dokdonia sp. PRO95 | reverse complement strand
TTTACGGCTTTTTGTAAACCACGCTTTCGCGAAAGCGTAACAGCACCCTCACTTATATCTATTCCAGTAACATCAAGACCTTGTTCTTGTAACCATAAACTATGGCTGCCAGCGCCACTGCCTATGTCAAGTATGGCACCCTTAGAAAGTGATAATGCTCGTTGCTCTATGGCTGGCATCTCTTCAAATGGCCTAAATAAGTAAGGAACGGGGATTACATCATCTTCTGCAATAGAGGAGTGCACCACGATATCTTCTGTGTACTTGTTATCAATAAAATCCTGGAGCGCAGCCCCAAAAATATCTACCTCTTTTGCCATAGCTTTATGATTACCTTTGCGTCATGGAAGATTTTATTAAGGCCCTCCCGCAGCTTGCCAAAGATAAGCAGAATGAGAATAAAAAGTTCTTTGCAAAGCTACGCAGTAAACCTCCAAAAAAGTTAGATTACATCATGCAAGAACTCCATGAAGAGGAGTTTGAAAGAACAGATTGTCTCTCTTGTGCAAACTGTTGTAAAACTACGGGACCACTCTTTACAGATAAGGATATCCAGCGTATCTCAAAGCACTTCCGCATGAAGGAATTTGACTTTATTAAGACGTATTTACGTATCGATGAAGAGAAGGATTATGTCCTGCAAGAAACACCATGCACATTTCTAGGAGCAGATAATTATTGCTCTATCTATGATGTAAGGCCTAAAGCTTGTCGAGAGTTTCCTCATACGGATAGAAAGAAATTTCAGCAAATTTCTAAGCTCACTATGGAGAACATAAAGATGTGTCCAGCTGCCTTTAATATTGTAGAGGAGATGAAAAAAAGAATCAAAGTGTAATTAATATACTTTGAAGTAAACAGCTATATATCTTAAAAGCTCTTAGCTAGTTCCATACCTCCAAACACTGCAAGAATACCCAGTGCAAAACTTGCAATAGCATACAGCGCAAATGTCATAAAATCTCCAGATTTAAGAAGTACGTGATTCTCATAAGCAAAAGTAGAGAAGGTGGTAAAGCCACCGCAAAAACCTGTTGCTAGTAGCAATGTGGTGTTGCTATTGAGTGTGTTATTTTTAAGTGCCCATCCTAAAATAAGACCTATCAATAAGCTGCCTATAATGTTTGCGGCAAATGTGCCATAAGGTATACCAGAACTAGGGTCATTTATAAATTTACCTAAAAGGTATCTTGCAATACTTCCCGTACCACCACCTATAAAAACGAGTATTAAAGTTTTCAAGGATGTTTATTTTAAATCTTCAATAGGTACATAAACTTCCGTAATCCAATCTGCCGGATTAGGATGATCTTGAGGGTCTGTCACGTAGACTTCAAAAGGCTTTTCCTTAGAAAGAGTATATCCTTTATCTTTCACATGTTTCATGGCAGTAGTCCATGCTTCCCCTAGATTTATATAATTGCCACGAAGTGTTACCTTAACGGCAGTCACGGTAGGCATGTAACCGCTAAAAACGTTTGTATCTCCAGCTACAATGATCTTTTCACGTACAGGTAATGCATTGGTCATAATAACATCACCATTAGGAAATGTCTCATTGTAGATAGTAAAAGGCATCCCAGTTACTGCAATATTATTTTCAGACATAAATGTAGAGATGCCATTATAATTTTGAGACATGATAGTAGGTACAGAAGAAGCTTTGGCAGAAGTAGTTCTGTAAAGATAAAACCCTCCACTGTATTGGGTGATTCCATCTATATTGATTTCATATTTTCCTATTTCCTCACGAGCAGCTTCCTCAAGACCAGTAAGTCCTTTCTCGTACATTTCTTGCATATCGGCCTCAAAGTCAACTCCTGTAAACGCAAAATATACTTTATCCATAAGTGTATGCTCACCTTTTATTCCCCATGTAGCTATGGTTGCAAGCTGCTCTGTAGTCTCAAAAGTCCAGTACACCTCTGGTTTACGTTCACCTCCTGGTGTTTGTAGCGTCATGTCTTGTTTTAAAGAATTATGAGGCACAGCTTCTGTTGTAGTCATACTACCATCTACCTCACCTTGCCAGCTATATGAAGCTCCTTCACCAGAAGTTTTATCACTGTAATTAAAAACCATAGTAGGCTCTTCTTTTTTCCAAGGACCCCAATCTTCCCATGTTTTGTATTCGTTTACAATATCGTAAACCACTTCTCGTGGGGCATTAATTTCCTTTGTTGCTTCTATTTGATAAGTACCATCTTGAGTACCAAAGTATATAGCTCCAGCAATAACAACAATAAGAATAACGAAGAGTAAAAATTTTAAAAATTTCATTGGAGGTAGTTTGGTTTTGCAGTAAAGATAACAAAATTCATCGTGTGGAATTTCCCTATATTTACGTGCACAAATTATTACATAACTTATGAGTTACAAAGGAATATATACGCTAGCAATTGCAGCGGTTCTCGCAGTAGGATGTGGAGAAGAAAAGAAAGATGATAACGCTTTCGCGAAAGCGGAAACAACAACAACAGATTTTGATTTTACAGTAGGCCAGTTTGCCGATATCAAGATATTACGTTACCAGATACCAGGTTTTGAAGACCTAACACTTAAAGAGCAAAAGCTGGTGTACTACATGACACAGGCAGGACTTGCTGGACGTGATATCATGTGGGCTCAAAATTACCGTCACAATCTTGAGATTAGAAACGCTCTGGAGACAATTTATACATCTGACAAGGTTTCAAAAACCGGAGAAGAGTGGGAGCAGTTTGAAACATTCATGAAGCGTGTATGGTTTGCAAACGGTATACACCATCATTACAGTAATGCTAAGATGAAACCTGATTTTTCTCAGGATTACTTGAAACAACTACTTACCGAAAGTGGAGCAACATTAGAAGGAGAAGCTTTTGAAGTACTCTTTAATGATAAGGATAGCAAGAAAGTAAACCTAGCCAAAGATGTTGATATCGTACTAGAAAGCGCGATTAACTTTTATGGCCCAGATGTAACTACAGCAGAGGCAGAAGCATTTTATGATGCGATTAAAGTAGATGAAAATGAGCCTATAGAAAAAGGACTCAACACGCGCCTTGTAAAAGAAGACGGTAAGCTTGTAGAACAAGTGTACAAGAGTGGAGGATTATATGGCGAGGCTATAGATAATATAATCGGTTGGTTAGAAAAAGCCCAAACCGTTGCCGAAAATGAGCAGCAAGGAAAAGCTTTAGGACTGCTTATTGAATATTACAAGACAGGAAGCCTCGATACTTGGGATGATTACTGTATCGCTTGGGCAACTTCTACAGAAGGAAATATAGATTGGATTAACGGATTTATAGAAGTTTACAATGACCCAAAAGGGTATAAAGGTTCTTATGAGACTATAGTTCAAATTAAAGATTTTGATATGTCAAAAAAGATGGCAGCACTATCTGTAGATGCACAATGGTTTGAGGATAACTCACCATTAATGCCAGAGCATAAGAAGAAGGAAGTAAAAGGAGTGTCTTACAAAACAGTGATTGTAGCAGGAGAAGCAGGAGATGCCTCACCATCTACGCCTATAGGTGTAAACTTGCCTAACAATAACTGGATACGCCAGACGCATGGTAGTAAATCGGTTTCTCTAGGTAACATAATCAATGCTTACAACAACGCTGGTGGATCTGGACGTCTTAAAGAGTTTGCACATGACGAAGAGGAGATAGCATTAGAAGAGCAATATGGACAATTAGGCGATAAGTTACACACAGCTTTACATGAAGTAGTAGGTCATGCCTCTGGACAGATTAATAAAGGAGTAGGAACTCCTAAGGAAACACTTAAACGTTACAAATCTACTATAGAAGAAGGACGCGCAGATCTTTTTGGGCTATACTATCTTATGGATCCAAAACTTCAAGAAATTGGATTAGTAGAAGACTGGGAAAAAACAGGAATGGCTGCTTATGATGGCTACATCCGTAATGGTTTGATGACGCAACTTATACGCCTTGAGCTAGGAGATAATGTAGAAGAAGCGCATATGGTTAATCGTCAGTGGGTTAGTGCTTGGGCTTTTGAGCGTGGTGCAAATGAGAATGTAATTGAGAAAGTAACTCGTGATGGTAAGACTTACTTTAATATCACAGATTACAAGAAACTTCGTGCAATCTTTGGAGAATTACTGAGAGAGACACAGCGCATCACTTCAGAAGGTGATTATGAAGCTGCAAAGGCACTTGTAGAGAATTATGGTGTAAAAGTAGATCAGGACATACATAAGGAAGTACTTGATCGTAATAGCCAGTTTAAAAGCGCACCTTACAGTGGTTTTGTAAATCCTGTAATCGTTCCGCAAATGGAAGGTGAGAAAATTACTGGCTTTACTATAGAGCAACCAGAAAGCTTCGAAAATCAAATGCTTGATTATTCTAGCAAATACGGTCATTTAGATTAAGTGTAATAAGTACGCTTTCGCGAAAGCGTGATACCTAAAACCTCCCGTCTTGAAAAAGATGGGAGGTTTTTTTTATAATGTAATATCAAAAAAAATCTCCACTGCTATATATTGCAGTGGAGATTTTAAATAGTTGGGTAAGTTTATTTTTATAAATCTCTTAGTACTCTACTTACAGCGTGTATTACACCATTTGTAGCTTGTACATTTGTAGCAACTATTGGATTTGCATCGCCATCTGGGTCAATAACCGCTGCAGGATCTGCTTGTATAGTCACATCTGCTCCTCCTAATGGAGTTACTGCAGTACCATCAAGATCTGCAAGGTCTTCTGCTCTTACATTTGAATTAGGAATCACATGCAATTCTAATGTTGCAGCAAGAGTTTCTGTAGGAATATCTGATAACATCTCTAACTCTAAGTCTGCTAGTAAATCTCCAAAAGCATCGTTAGTTGGAGCAAATACAGTAAAGGGTGCTGGTGACGTTCCAAAAGGTGTCTGCAATGCAGCTACATACCCAAAAGATTCATCTGCAGTTAATGCTGCAACAAGTGTAGAAAAGTTAGGATCTGCAGTAGCAAATGTTGTGATGTCTGGAAGTCCGATTACGGTATCAACTACATGTATTACTCCATTTACAGTTACAATATCTGCTATAATTACATTCGAGCTTCCGTTTAATGATACACCATTATCTGTGTTTACATAAAGGCTTATTGGTGCGTCATCATTTCCTTCAAAAGTAGCTGCGGTATTAACGTATGCATTACTTAAAGTAGATGATATCGCTACAGCTCCTGGTACTACGTGGTTTGATAATACTTGTGCTAGTGCTTCATTATCTACATCTTCAAGGGTATTATCTCCTAAAAATGTTCCAAAAGCATCGTTAGTGGGAGCAAAGACTGTAAAGTCTGCTTCTGTGTCACTAAGTAAATCTGTAAATGTTGTATTACCTTCATCTGTAAGGGCTGCAACGAGTGATGTGAGAGCTGGGTTTGTAGTGGCAAATGTTACCACAGTTGGTAAATCAATTACTGTATCTACAGCATGTATCACTCCATTATCTGTTACTATATCTGCAGTAGTTACTGTAGATTGTCCATTAAGCACAACACCATCTGTTGTATCTACATATAAACTTATGTTTGCGTTAGAAGAAGGCTCAGTAGCAAGATTACTTACGTATCCAGTTGATAGTTCGCTAGAAGTTACTGTTGTATTAAGTACATGGTTTAATAGTACTTGGGTTAATACTGCGTCATCTACATCCTCAAGAGCTGCTCCGTTTAAAAATGTTTCAAAGGCTGCATTATCAGGTGCAAATACGGTAAATGTTCCACTTCCTGCTAGTGTAGCATCAAGGTTGGTGCGCTGTAAAGCGGCTAGTAGAGAACTGTAATTCTCATTACCTGCTACAAAGTCTGCAATAGTGTTGCTCTCTCCTTCAATAATGTTACCATTATCGTCATCATCGTTACAAGAAACTGTAACTAATAGCGTTAATGCAATAAACGCTAATTTTGTAATGCTAATTAAATTTTTCATAGTAATGTAGTTTTATTTTGTTTAACACAAAGCTATAATGAGTAAACAAAGTAAAATCCCAATAAACAGTTAAAATGACGAGATTAACAATTCTTTTAGTAATTCTAGTAGCGCAATATCAGCAGTTAAGTATGGCACAAAGCTATAATCAATATGATGATGAAGGTAAGCGTCACGGGCAATGGCAAAAGTTTTTTGATGGAAGTAAGCAATTACGATACACAGGAACATTTGACCACGGCAAAGAGCAAGGCACCTTTAATTTTTATGATATTAAGGGAGGTCATCCTACTGCGGTAAAAATATATACGCCAGATTCACCTCATATAGATGTAACTTTTTTTACAACAGATGGAAAAATTGTAAGTAAAGGAAAGATGAACGGTCGAGAGCGCTTAGGGGAATGGCTGTCATATCATCAAGATGGAAAGTCAATTATGATAAAAGAGCGTTATGTTAATGGGAAATTAGAAGGAGAACGCATGGTTTATTTTATAAATGGTTTACTAGCCCAGCAAGAGTTTTATAAACGTGGTTTAAAAGAAGGCAAAACCATTTATTACTCAGAAGAAAAAAAAGTACTCAAAGAATTACAATATAAGAATGATCAATTAGAAGGACCCGTGCGATTGTATAATGGCTTTGGGCAACTAGAGATAGAGGGTGCTTACAAGAATAACCGTAAGCATGGTCTCTGGAAGTATTATAAAAATGGAACTGTAGATAAAGAAATTAAATATCCTCGTAATAAAATAGGAGTACAGTAATCAAGGTGTAAGTTTTGAGTATAAATATCAACTACTTCTTGTGTAAAATAATGCACTCTTATTGTGTAAATTTGCATCCTCAATTATGAGCAGTAGTAACAGCTCACATAATGGCAAAGTAAAGCTATAATAAGTAGTGTTTTGCAAACATATATTAGAAAATGAAAACGGTAGTAGTAGGTCTTAGTGGTGGAGTAGATAGTAGTGTTACGGCTCACTTATTAAAGGAGCAAGGATACAACGTGATAGGTCTTTTTATGAAGAACTGGCACGATGATTCTGTAACGATATCTGATGAGTGTCCTTGGCTAGATGATAGCAATGACGCAATGCTCGTGGCCGAAAAGTTAGGAATTCCATTTCAAACAGTTGACCTAAGCGAGCAATACAGAGAGCGTATCGTAAACTATATGTTTAAAGAATATGAGATGGGACGCACTCCTAATCCAGATGTTCTTTGTAATCGGGAGATCAAGTTTGATGTGTTTATGAAAATTGCACTTTCACTCGGTGCAGACTTTGTAGCTACTGGACATTATTGTCAAAAAACATCGATAGAAGTAGACGGTAAGACTATCTATCAGCTTAAAGCTGGGGCAGATAATAATAAAGATCAATCCTATTTTTTATGTCAGTTATCGCAAGAGCAATTGGCAAAAACCTTGTTTCCAATAGGTCATTTACAAAAACCTAAAGTGCGCGAGATTGCTCTAGAACAAGACCTCGTGACTGCAGGAAAAAAGGATTCTCAAGGACTTTGTTTTATAGGTAAAGTACGATTGCCAGACTTTTTACAACAACAGTTGAAACCTAAGGAAGGTGTTATTGTTGAGGTGATGGAAGATACTATTCCAGAAGTTGCAGGTGGTATGGAGGCTAGTAACGCTTTCGCGAAAGCGGACTTAGAAAACCTTGTAAAAAAACCAACATACAGCGTAGCCGAAGGGAAAGTAGTAGGTAAGCACCAAGGAGCACATTACTTCACAATAGGCCAGCGCAAGGGACTTGCAGTGGGTGGCACTGTAGAGCCTCTTTTTGTGATAGATACAGACGTAAATGAAAATGTAATTTACACAGGTCAAGGGAAAAATCACAGAGGATTATACCGCAAAGGGCTCTTTGTAAAAGAGGAAGAAATACACTGGATACGAGAAGATCTCACGCTTGCTATAGATGAAACTATGGAAGTAGAAGCAAGGATACGCTATAGACAGCCACTAGAAAAAGCAACACTTTATAGAGTAGAAGGTGGTATGTATGTGATTTTTGATAATCCTCAGACCGCCATAGCCGAAGGTCAGTTTGTGGCATGGCATCATGGAGAAGAGTGCTTAGGTTCTGGAGTTATTTCGTAACTTACGTACTCATCTCGTAGAGCTTAGCTCAACGTCTCGCTTATGAATCTAAAATTACTCTTTGTACTGCTTTTTATGACGGCTTATGGAAACGCCCAGCAGGATGCTTGGGTGTTTTTTGTAGATAAAGAAAACGTTGCCACAAGTCTTGATAACCCTATTTCAATTCTTTCTCAAGAAGCATTAGACCGCAAAGAACTTCACGGTATAGCTGTAGATGAACGAGATGTGCCTGTAAATGAGGGTTATATCACTCAGATTAGATCTCAACCTGGCATAACTGTACTAGCAAAATCTAAGTGGATGAATTGCGTTCACGTGAGAGGTGCAGCAGCAGAGATTGCAGCATTAGAAGCATTGCAAATTGTAGATTATATAGAGTATGCAGATCGAAGCATAAATAGACAACCTAGTCCGTTTGAGTTTTTAAAAGATGATCCTTTGCCA
Organism: Dokdonia sp. PRO95; assembly: GCF_000355805.1. Classification (NCBI taxonomy): domain Bacteria; kingdom Pseudomonadati; phylum Bacteroidota; class Flavobacteriia; order Flavobacteriales; family Flavobacteriaceae; genus Dokdonia; species Dokdonia sp. PRO95. The sequence goes on along the minus strand of NZ_CM001837.1, from coordinate 3,215,453 downwards.
CAAGATTCACGAGTGACATTTAATTACGGGTCTACAAATAATCAAGTGACTATGCTCTCTGTAGAAGAGTTGCATGAGCAAGATTTTACAGGGCTAGGTATGGTAATTGCCATTATGGATTCTGGTTTTCCAGGGGTTGATGCAAATGCAGGGTTTTCAAGATTGAGAAATGCAGGGAACTTATTAGATGGATATGATTTTGTAGGTAGAAATAACAATGAATTTGATTTTTCAAATGATAGTCATGGTACTAGAGTAGCAAGTGATATTGTGGGCTTCATTGAAAATCAATTTGTAGGTACGGCTCCAGATGCTGCAATTTACTGTTTTAGAACAGAAGATGTGGCAAGTGAGAATCCGGTAGAAGAATCTTACTGGGTAGAGGCTGCAGAAAGAGCAGATAGTCTAGGTGTAGATGTAATAAACACATCACTGGGGTATAGAACTTTTGACAATCCCAATTATGATTACAGTTACGATGACATGGACGGTGAGACTACCTTCATTTCAAGAGGAGCGACAATTGCTTTTGAAAAAGGTATGGTCGTGGTAACTAGTGCAGGAAATAGTGGAGCAGGAAGGATAAGTGCACCAGCAGATGCTGCTGGCTCATTTGCGGTAGGGGCCGTAGACGCTAGAGGTGACTATGCAAGCTTTAGCAGTTTAGGCCCTTCAAGTGATGGTAGGGTTAAGCCAGATGTAATGGCAAGGGGTGAGGGTAGTGCCGTTATAGATCAATATGATAATGTAACTACAAATAACGGAACAAGCTTTAGTTCGCCAATAATTGCCGGAGCAATCGCAAGCTTTTGGCAGGCAAATCCAGAGCTTACAAATGCTCGTGTAATGCAGCTCGTTCGGGAGAGTGCTAGTATATATGACAATCCTAATGATCAGCTGGGGTATGGTATTCCAGATTTTGGAAAGGCATTAGCTGAGGTTGCAAATACCTCAGAAACTAGTGAAGCTCAAGAATATGATGATTATCAAATTTTACCTAATCCTGCATCTGAGATGGCAGTATTAGTCTTGCCTAAGGAGGTAGAACAAGTAGAAGTAACTATTTTTGATATTTTAGGGAAGAAGATTACTACCATACGCATGTCACAACAGGTAAATGAACTTCCTATCTCAACACTTAGAAAAGGGGTGTATCTCATCCAAATAAACGATGGAGCCTCAATCGTTACTCAAAAATTTATAAAAGCATAATGAATAGAATTACATCCCTATTTAAGGTTAAGTATCCGCTTATACAAGGTGGAATGATATGGAACTCAGGTTGGCGTCTCGCAAGTGCCGTGAGTAATGCTGGAGGTCTCGGGTTAATAGGAGCTGCTTCTATGTATCCAGATGTTCTAGTGGAGCATGTAGAGAAATGTAAAAAAGCAACTAATAAACCATTTGGGGTAAATATACCTATGTTGTATCCTAACATAGAAGAGCACATGAAAACGGTAGTAGACTACAAAGTCCCTATTGTCTTCACGAGCGCTGGTAATCCAAAACTATGGACTAAAGAATTAAAGAAGCACGGAATAAAAGTGGTGCATGTAGTAAGTAGTGTAAAGTTTGCCTTAAAATCACAAGAAGCAGGAGTTGATGCAGTAGTAGCCGAAGGTTTTGAAGCAGGAGGTCACAATGGTAGAGAGGAGACTACAACATTTACACTGATACCTATGGTTAAAGAAAAACTAGATATACCTCTTATCGCTGCTGGTGGTATCGCAACAGGTAGAGGTATGCTTGCAGCAATGACTTTAGGTGCAGACGGTGTGCAGGTAGGAAGTCGTTTTGCCGCAAGTGAAGAGTCTAGTGCGCATCAATTATTTAAACAAGCGATAGTCGATACGCAAGAAGGAGATACCGTACTAACACTTAAAGAACTTGCGCCAGTGAGACTGATAAAAAATAAATTTTATGAGCAGGTAGCAGAATTATACACTACGGCACCTTCAAAAGAGCAACTCTCTCAACTGTTAGGGCGTGCGCGTGCAAAACGTGGTATGTTTGAAGGAGATCTCGAGGATGGCGAACTAGAAATAGGTCAGATTTCTGGACTTATACATGATATAAAGCCAGCTGCTCAAATAGTCTCAGACATGATAACAGAATATACGGAGGCAAAGAACGCATTACTTAATTTTGATAACTGGTAGTTTTATACAAAACGAACTAAAAAAAAACGCTCTGGTTTACCAGAGCGTTTTTTTAGTTATAAGATGTTTGAAGAGAGACTAGTTACTCTTTTTAACGTATTGAGTAACAATCACAACTTGTTGTCCTTGTATGCGCCCTTCTATGTGCTCAGCATTATCGTGTACCAGATTAATATTACGCATAAACTCTCCACGTTTTGCAGTGAAGTTGGCTCCTTTTACATCTAGATCTTTAATTAATACAACACTATCTCCATTAGCTAGTCTCGTACCGTTTGAGTCTTTGTGTATGATAGTATTTTCATCTTCCTCTATGTGCTCTCCTGTAGCTTTTGCCCACTCAAGTGTTTCTTCTTCTAAGTACATCATATCAAGAAGATCTTGTGGCCAGCCTTCTTTACGTAATCTTGTAAGCATACGCCACGCTAGAACCTGTACTGCAGGTTCTGTGCTCCACATGCTGTCATTAAGACATCTCCAGTGGTTTACATCTACTTCCTCTGGATTATTGATCTGATTGATACATGTTTTACAAGCAAGAATATCATCCTCCCTTGGTTCGACGATAAAGGGAGAAAGATCATATTCATTACTACATAGTTCGCATATAATGGTGCGTTTGTTAAGTTCTCTTAAGCTCACAGTACTCAATTTATAGGTTGTAAAAGCAAATTAATTTGCTGTCGTTTTAAGGCATTGCCTTGATAGTGCTGCGAAGTAACAAAATTTCCATCTAAGGTGCTTTATTCCCTACGCTCTTTTTCTTGTTTATAAAACTCACGACCTAGTTGCGCGAGAAAGGGGATACCTATATTTTCATACTCATAGGTATCATCATTAAAAATTGCATTTTCGTTTACTAATATGGTGGCGGAAAGTATAAAGCGTATGTTGTTTGTTGTGTCAACAATATAGGCAGTCTCTGTAAGCGTTCCATATGCAGATCCCACTTTATTGTAAATTTTGATATTGCTAGGTATACTATCTTCTGAGTCTCCATACATGAAAAATTTCACGTAGCTGTCATAATACTCTGGTGCATTGTATTTTGCCTCATGAGGTAGTGCTTTCATGGCATTTAAAAAGCGAGCCCGACTTTCATCAGTAATGTCAAACTGTTCAGATGCTGGAAATATCTCTGGAGCTATAAGCTTTTTCATTAATAGATGTTGCTCTTCTAGTGGGAAGTAGTTCTTCTTGCTAAAATCCATTGGAGATTCTTTTAAAACTCCATGTTTTTTATAGCCTTTACCTTTGTTAATTCCTTGAATGGTAATTGGAGTAATATCGCTATCTGTTTGATTTTTTAATTCAATTACCTCTTCTGTATATCCTGGAAAAAAATGAATATCGTTTCTTCTAGCTTTATCAGCATCTGGTGTAGATAGTCTATGGGCTATGCGGGTCTTGTTAAGCCCTTTTTCGCGCAAGCGGTTATTAATATAATCCCTACCTAAAATCTCATAAAGTCTGTTATAAGATTCATTATCACTTACTGCAAAAATCTGTCTAATATCGTTAGACACTGTGTGCAGGTTGTCATTGTTGTTTTCAATATATGGAGTGTCAATATGAAGTTGTTCATTTCTATCCATAAACTCAGTGGCTAGTAGCGCTACTGGGAGTTTTACAGTGCTGGCAGGGTAGAAATATTGATTATTATTTACATTATACTCGTAATCTGTAAATAATAGCTCACCAGTATTAGACGTGTCAATTTGTGTAAACAGTATTTGTACTTCATGTTTTTCAATATTGTTTACAACAGTCTTTATAAGCTCATTTTCTGAGCTTAATGCTGTCTCGATAGGATTGCTGCAACTTGCAAATATTACTATTATAAATACCCAATATTTCATAGTATAAATGTACTGAGTATTCATAAAAAAGACCAGCTGTTTGCTGGTCTTTGTGATAGTTTTATGTGAAGTTATTCTTTGAGAATTACCTGGTTACTTATGAGATCTTCAAAGGTCTCTCGCTTGCGTATTAAATGCGCTTCGCCGTTTTTTATTAATACTTCGGCAGGTCTGTAGCGACTGTTATAATTACTCGCCATCGTAAAGCAATACGCACCTGCATTATCAAAGGCAAGAATGTCACCTTCAGAAATTTCTGAGATACGACGGTTGTTTGCAAAAGTATCTGTCTCACAGATATAGCCTACTACACTGTAAAAACGTTCTCTTCCTTTTGGGTTGCTTATATTGTGAATCTCATGCTGGCTACCGTAGAGCATAGGTCTTATTAAGTGATTGAATCCGCTATCCACTTGAGCAAATACTGTAGAGGTGGTTTGTTTTACCACATTAACTTGTACCAGAAATTTACCAGCCTCGCTTACAAGGAATTTACCAGGTTCAAAGGTAAGAGTGAGTGGTTTTCCGTACGCTTTCGCGAAAGCGTTAAAACGTTTCCCTAATTTCTCTCCTAGTTCCTCTATGTTAGTCTCAATGTCTCCTTCTTTATAGGGTACTTTAAAACCGCTACCGAAGTCAATAAAAGTAAGGTCGCTGAATTTTTGTGCCGCATCAAATAATATTTCTGTCGCATATACAAACACATCAATATCGAGAATGTCACTTCCGGTATGCATGTGTATTCCATTGATATTCATCCCTGTATTTTCCACAATACGTAACACATGCGGCAGCTGGTGAATACTTATCCCAAACTTACTATCGATGTGCCCTACAGAAATATTAGTGTTTCCACCAGCCATCACGTGCGGATTCACACGGATACACACAGGTATTTGAGGATGCTTTGTACCAAACTGTTCTAGTATAGAAAGGTTATCTATATTAATTTGCACACCCATTTGTGCTACTTCCTCTATCTCTGCAAGTGATACGCCATTAGGTGTAAAGATGATACGATCTGGAGTAAAGCCAGCAAGAAGTCCTAGTTGTACCTCTTGAATAGAAACAGTGTCTAGTCCAGAACCCAAGCCTTTTAAATGCTGTAATATAGAAATGTTGCTTAAAGCTTTTACGGCATAGTTAAGTCTTAACTTTTTTACATGCTTAAATGCATTAGTAAGTCTATTGTATTGTGTAGTGATAGTCTCTGCATCGTATACATAAACTGGACTTCCGTAGGTGTTAACTACGTTTAAAAGATCTCTGTTTTTCATCATAACGTATTTAAAGCAAAATTAGGAGAGTTTTAGAAATTGATAATGTACAACGTTAATAAATGTTGAACAATAAGGTTAAAAATTGTTCATTATATAACAGTGAGCAGAAGCTTTTGTATTTTTCATAGATAAATTTAAGTTATGACAACAGCAGTACTCCCTATGTTTCCTCTAGAAATGGTAGCCTTTCCAGGTGAACCGCTCAATTTACATGTGTTTGAAGATAGGTATCAACAATTATTACAAGACTGTGAATCTGGAGGTATCACCTTTGGAATTCCTACTTATATAAATAATAGTCTTGCCTATGGTACTGAAATGGAAATTACACATGTAGTAAAACGATATCCTTCTGGAGCTGCAGATATTATTTGCAAGGGTTTAAGGGTTTTTAAGCTTATCAACTTTTATAATACGCTGGGAGAACGATTATATGCTGGAGGTGAGGTAACATTTATTGAGGAACGTCAAGAGCCGTCATCTTCTCGTAAAATAAGACTCATCAATTTGCTTTCTGACTTTTACGATGAGCTTGATATGAAAACTCCAGAAATCAATGTAGATACTATACGAAGTTTTACACTTGCTCATAAAATGGGATTGACCTTGGAGCAAGAATATGAGTTGCTACAAATTCCTTCTGAAGATAGACGATTGCAATATCTCATAGAACATCTAGAGATAGCACTACCTACGCTTAAATCTGTAAATAGGACTAAAAGACTAATTGCTCTTAATGGGCACTTTAAAAACTTTGATCCTCTAGACTTTGAGGATTATAAAATGTGATCTCTACACCTGTAGTTTATCATAATCAATCATTTAATAGATTAAATTGCGAAATCCTCAATAGTTATAGTTCTATTGAGGATTTTGTATGTGAATTTATAATCAAATTTATGCTTTTTACTATGTTATTGCGCAAAATTTAACAAAATGTAGATTAATCATACAACTCCTATAGGATTTCAATATGTTGCTTTTCAGGGCTTTAAAATTGAAAAAAGGATTCTCTTTATGGCTTTATGAATATTTACATGTTTTTAATGTTTATTTAATAAAAATATTAACGAAAACGTTGTAGTGGTGTGGTTAATGTATTTTAATTGTTAAAAAAAGTTAAATTTGGAGAAATGTTAACCCTTAATTAATTAATCCAAATGAAAAATCAATTCAAATTTAGTGCAATGGCTATCGCTATGATGGCTATAACGTTCACATCATGTGAAAAGGAAACCGAAGAAGCTATTGAGAATGATCTTGTAACCGAAGAACTTCTCGCAGAAACTAGAGAGGCTGTAACAGATGCAGGTGTTCTAGGCAAAATTAGAGAAGATCTTAAGCTTGATGCAGGTGCAGTAACAAGAGGGGATTTTCATCTTCCTGATGGTACAGTACAGCAACGCATTTACATAGGTGAAGATATTGTTGTGACAGCAAAGGAGCTTGATGAAATGACAGCAAACCAAGACACAAGACAGTTTAGAACAAATAACCTTGTGACTGGAGCAAACAGAACGATAGATATTATAGGATACACTGGTAATGACAACTTCGGACTTTCATCAAAGGGGCGTACTGCATTACAATGGGCTGTAAATAACTACAACCGTATCTCTGGATCTGCATTGCGTTTCCGTCTTACTTTTGGGACTAACTTCAATAACAGTGATATGGTAGTGTATGATAACACTGCAAATAATCCTGGTCAAAGTGGAGGTGTAGCTGGTTTTCCAAGTGCACAAGGACTTCCTAACAAGTTTGTACAGATTTATGGTCTTGAAGGATCATCTACAAACGTAAATGAGCATGTAATCACACACGAGATTGGTCACTCTATAGGTTTCCGTCACTCAGATTACTATGACCGCGCAAGCTGTGGAAGCGGTGGAGGTGAGTCTGCTGGATCTACGGGAGCAATACAATTACCTGGAACTCCAACAAGAGATTTTGACTCAATCATGCAGGCTTGTTTCTCAAACAGTGAAGATGGAGAATTCAGCTCAAATGATGTTACTGCATTAAGAGCTATGTACTAAGAGCTATAGTTTACCCACACTATAGTTTTATATGTAAACACCTCGTCTGTAAAAGGCGAGGTGTTTTTTATGTAACGCTTTCGCGAAAATGTGACAGCATTATTTTACTTCTTCCCGACCATCTGCATGTAGAGCAAAACGGCCACGCTCTTTAGGGTGCGTATGATCATAAGAACTCCAGGGCCAGCCACCAAAAGCCGTTTTTCTAAATTCGGAAATGGCTTCTTGAATTTCTTGAGGGTGATTCATTACAAAAGGTCCTTGTTGAGCAACTGGCTCATTTATAGGTTTACCTTGTAAGAGTAGGAAGCTTGCAGTGCTACTGCCGTTTTTAATCTCAATCTCTTGATCACTTAAAAGATCAATACTATGATTTACCGGTATCTGATTACCTTCTATGGTTACTTTTTCTCCGCTATAAAAATATAGAGATCTATTTAGCTGACCAGCTGCCGAGGGTAATTTCCATACAGCGTTTGGTTCCATAGTAATAAGCCAGATGGCCACGTGATTACTAGGATCCATTGCCCAAGAATCTGGAGCAGCATCGGGAGCTTTTAGATCATTGTAATCTCCAGATATGAGTTTTATGCTTGTACTTTTTCCATAATCATCTTGTGAGTTATGAATTGGGATGTCTTCATTCCACAGCATTTTAAAATGTGGGTCAACCAGCTTATTCTTTTTAGGTAGGTTGAGCCAAAGTTGAAATAATAACAGCGGATTCTCTTTATCATCATTCAGTAATGGAAACATCTCGCTGTGTTGTACGCCTTTGCCAGCGGTCATCCACTGTACATCTCCGTTTCCAAAACGTCCAGCAGCACCTAGAGAGTCACTATGGTCTGCGAGACCTTGCTCTACAATTGTTACAGTCTCAAAACCGCGATGAGGATGCGCAGGAAATCCCGGTACTGTAGTGCCATGATACATATTCCATCCTTCTGGATGAGGTTCAAAATCCATTCCTAGGTTGCGTCCTTGTAGTGAAGCGGCTGGACCTAGCTGCTCATTGCCTTTTGGGTAGTTATCTAAATGATATGCACAAAAAAGAAATGGATCTTGGGTTTCCCACTGAAAACCCAGTTGTTTGATTTTTATAATTGCTGTCATAGATGTTTCCTTTTTTTTGTCCTGAACATTACAAAGATATGCAGGAATATTATGTGTTGATGGCTGTTGTATGATGTCAAAATCAAAAAAGCATACATGAACTTTTAATCTGCTTACAGGCAGGTGGTTCTATTTTAATTGTTTTGCTTTTTGAATTAATCTTTTGATATGTTAAAATCCTTTTCACAACTTGATATAATTAACAAAGATTTCTGACGTTATCTTTAGGGAAGAAACTTAACTTTGGGGAGGTGTAAATGTTACGTTTTGCTTTCGCGAAAGCGTACACATATTACAGTTTTTTAGTCTATTCCTGATAATGATCAGAACACATAAAACAACTCTTAACTATGCATAAAATCAAGTATGTACTTGTTGCATTATTTTTATATTCTACTATTGCTGTAGGGCAACAATCGGCTATATATACGAATGATCTTGTACAATTTAATAAGGCGCTCTCCTTATATAACAGCAAGCAATATCTAGCAGCTCAAACTCTTTTTGAAGAAGTAAAAGGCGATACAGATGATACCACCGTAAAAGGTGATTGTGCTTATTACATTGCAAATGCAGCAGTACGTCTTAACCAGCAAGGGGCAGATGATCTTATGACCACTTTTGTGACAGAGTATCCTACGAGTACAAAACGCAACAGTGCATTTCTAGATGTAGCTCAGTATTACTTTGATAATGGCAAATTTGCTTATGCTCGTAAATGGTATGATCGCGTTGATGAAAGCACACTTGCAGCAGGAGAGAAGGAGACTTTTTACTTTAATAATGGTTATGCTTATTTTAAAAGCAATCGTTTTGATGAAGCAAAGAAGTACTTAAACCGTGTACGTGATTCAAAAAAATATGGAGCGCAAGCTAAGTATTACATAGGCTTCATGGCTTATGAAGGTGATGATTATGAAGAAGCAAATGAGCTTTTTGAGGAGGTAGAAGCAGAGACTGGGGGAGAATATAATGAGGATCTTGCATACTTTAAGGCAGATCTTAATTTTAAGTTAGGAAAATTTGACGAAGCAATATCAGAAGGAAAATCTCAACTAGCCAGTGCAAATCCTAAAGAAAAATCTGAGCTTAATAAAATTATAGGAGAAAGCTATTTCAATCAAAAGAGGTATGCAGAGGCATTACCTTATTTAAAAGAATATAAAGGTAAGCGTGGAAAGTGGAATAATACAGATTACTACCAGCTAGGATATACTTATTATAAGCAAGGAGACTACACAAATGCTATTAATGAATTTAATAAAATTATTGACGGGAATAACGGTGTAGCACAAAATGGTTATTATCATCTTGCAGAATCTTATCTTAAGTTAGATAAAAAGCAGGAGGCACTTAATGCATTTAAAAATGCAAGTGAAATGGATTTTAATGCGCAAATTAAGGAAGATAGTGGTCTTAATTATGCAAAGCTGAGTTATGAAATAGGTAATGCATACAAGTCTACACCTGCTGTTATTACAGATTATATAGATGCGTATCCAAAATCTCCAGCTAAGGCAGAGCTAGAAGCGTTACTTATTGATTCCTATATCACTTCAAAAAATTACAAAGAAGCAATGCGCTTGCTAGAAAGCAACAGCAATTTTGATAATAAGGTAGCTTATCAAAAAGTAGCGTTCCTTTATGGTCTTGATCTTTATAATGAAGGTAATTATCCAGAAGCTGCAGCAGCATTTAAAAAATCTCTTAAAGAACCACGTGACCCCTTATATGTGACACGTGCTACTTATTGGAAAGCAGAGAGTGACTATGTTGCAAATGATTTTAAGGAAGCAATTATAGGATACAAACAGTTTTTAAATAACAGTAATGCTGCAAGTACACCAGAGTATAAAGACATTAATTATAACCTAGCCTACGCATATTTTTCTGATAAGCAATATGAACAGGCAGCAAGCTTCTTTGAGTTGTATATAGCTAGTAACGTACAGGATGAGACTAAGCTCAATGATGCCTACTTACGTCTAGGTGATAGCCGTTTTATAAGTAGTAAATACTGGCCTGCACTTGAGGCTTATAATAAGTCTATAGCGCTTAATAAGACAGATCAAGATTATGCAACTTTTCAAAAATCGATGAGTTATGGTTTTATAAAAAAGGACGAGGACAAAATAAACGGACTTCAAACTTTCTCTACCAAATTTCCAAATTCTACTTATCGTGATGATGCGCTTTATGAATTAGGGAACATTTATGTTTCTCAAAACAAAAATGATCAAGCAATTACAGCTTATGATAAACTCGTAAGAGATTTACCAGGTAGCTCTTACGTGTCTAAAGCGATGCTTAAGAAAGCATTGATACTAGATAATAAAAACAAATCTGATGAAGCACTGGCGCTATTACGTAAGGTGGCTGGCGATTATCCAGGAACTCCGGAGGCGTTACAAGCAGTAACTACGGCAAAGCTTATCTATATAGATCTCGGCCGTGTTGATGAGTATGGTGAATGGGTGAGTACGCTAGAATTTATTGATGTGGAGGATGCAGAGCTTGATGATGCTGCATACGCTTCGGCAGAGAAGCAGTACGTGGAGAATAATATAGGTCAAGCAGAACGACTTTTTGAATCTTACTTGAGTAACTATCCTAAAGGTCAGCATGCATTACAAGCTCATTTTTACTTGGGGCAGCTCGCTTTCGCGAAAGCGGAATACAATAAGACAATTCCGCATTATCAATATGTTATTGCAAAGGAGCGTAGTGAATTTACGGAGCAAGCACTTGCACGTTTAGGGCAAGTATATCTTACTGATAAAAATTACACAGCTGCAATTCCAGTGTTAAAGCGATTAGAAACAGAAGCAGACTTCCCACAGAATATCGTTTTTGCTCAGTCTAACCTCATGAAATCTTTTTATGAAAGTGAGGACTTGATAAAGGCAGTAAGCTATGCCGAAAAAGTGCTTGGAAATGCAAAAATTGATAATGCAGTAAAAAGTGACGCACAAATAATAATTGCTCGCTCTTCTATAAAGACGGGTGATAACGCTAGAGCTAAAACAGCTTATGCAGAAGTACAAAAAATTGCTACAGGAGCACTTGCAGCAGAGGCTTTATATTATGATGCCTACTTTAAAAATGAAGCTCAAAACTTTGAAGCATCTAATGTTGCAGTGCAAAAACTAGCAAAAGATTATAGCGGTTTTAAAGAGTATGGAGCAAAAGGGCTTGTGCTCATGGCAAAAAACTTTTATGCACTAGGAGATGCTTATCAAGCTACCTACATTTTAGAAAGTGTGATTACAAACTTTGCAGATTATCCAGAAACTGTAGAAAAAGCTCGTGGCGAACTAGCAATTATTAAACAAGCAGAAGGAAAAACAAATGCCTCTGTAGAAAAAGGGTAATTGCTGATTAATAAATCACTTGCTTTATAAATAAGACAAACGTCTAACGAATTAAGACAATACATTATATGAATCGTTCATTCAATACATTATATAACATAGGACTTGTTGCATTTGCAATGCTTTTTGTTCAAGTGGTTACTGCACAAGAAGAGGAGTCTACCATAGGAACAGAGGTGGTAAACGTTGTAAAGGCGTATACTCCTACTATAAGTGATGCTTTTAAAGTAAAAGCAACTCCTGCGCTTAATGACTCTATCACTACGGCAAAAAAAAAGGTGACCTATAGTATTTTTTCTGTGCCTGTAGCAAGTACGTTTACTCCAGCCAAAGGTAAAGCGGCAGTAGTAAAGAAAACAAAAAAGGAGAAGTTGTACGATAACTATGCAACTGTTGGTTTTGGTAGCTACACATCGGTACTAGCAGAGCTTTATAGTAATTTTCAAATAAGCCGTACAGAGGATTTTGGTATCTTTTTAAACCATAATTCTTCTCAGGGCGGAATAGACGGCACTGTAGTAGACGATTATTTTTATGATAGCAGGCTTAATTTAAGTTACGGTGCGCGCGAGCGTGATATGACATGGAGAGCAGATCTTGATGCAAAGCATCAAGTATATAATTGGTATGGAATTCCTGAGGAGCTTAAGACAATAAACGGAACTGGTAACACGCCTTTATTTAATGAAGATTTTGATGTGTCTCATTCTTTTCTCACAGCAGGATTAAATGGTAGTGTAAGTTTGCAAGATTCTTTCTTTAAGAAGGCAAATGCTACGTTGAGGTACTTTGGTGATGATCAAGACAGCGGCGAACTTAGAGCAGTAGTTGCGCCTACATTTGAGTTTCCTATTGCGGGAGAGCTTATTACAACAAAAGTAACAGCAGATTATGTAAGCGGTTCTTTTGACAACGCATTTGATACCGTAGATACAGAAATCAATTATAGCTTTCTTAATGCGGGGATAAATCCAAGTCTTGTGATTTTAAGAGATGATCTTGAGGTGACTTTAGGAGTAGAGGCAATGGTGTCACTAGATACCGAGGCAAGTGAAACAGACTTCTTTGTGTATCCAAAAATTACAGCATCTTATCGAGTTGCTGGAGATTATTTTATAGCGTATGCAGGACTTGAAGGCGGATTACAACAAAATAACTACCATGATTTTGCACAAGAAAATCCTTTTATATCACCTACACTTACTATCAAGCCAACAGATAAACAGTACGACGGTTATTTAGGAATGAAGGGTAAATTATCTGAAGCTTTGAGTTATAACCTACGTGCAAGTTATACGGCAGAGAGTGATAAGGCTTTATTCATTCACAATCCATACTCGCAAAGCGGTAATGGCTTTGGTGCAAATGGATATGCAAACGGAAACTCTTTCTCAATCGCTTATGATGATATCAATACGGTAGGAGTATTTGCAGAGTTTAATTTTGATGTAAATGCAAATCTTAAAATGAAAGTAAACGGTCAATACAATACGTATGACACAGATAGCCAGCAAGAAGCTTGGAACCTTCCAGACTTACAAGCATCTGTTTTTGCAGATTATCAGATTACAGAAAAATGGTTTGCTGGGGTTAATTTATTTTTTGTGGGAGAGCGCAGTGATTTAGTATCTAGTAACGACCCTGCAGATCTTTTAGTTACAAACACAATACAAACTCTAGATAGCTATTTTGATGCAAATGCTCATGTGGGGTATCGCTTTAATAATCGCTTGTCTGCATTTGCTCGTGTAAACAATATTCTAGACAGTAATTACGAGAAATGGCTCAACTATGAAGTGCAGGGTCTTCAAGGAATGGTGGGAGCTACCTATAAATTTGACTTTTAAAAGCAACCTTTCCACAAAGAGTGCATCTTCTATGAAAACCCTAAGGTTATGAAGAGATTAATAGGTGCGCTAGCATTCATTATTATGCTGAGTTCTTGTAGTACTGATTTAGACAGCGCTCTAGCAGATTGCAGTGCAGTATCTTGTGCGTCTGGTAATATTGTTATACAATTCGTAGACGCCGAAACTGGAGAAGATGTGTTTTTTAACAACACATATTCTTTTGATGAGCTAGTAGTTACAGATGTGTCAAATAATACAGACTTCCCTTTTTTTACGGGTATATCTGATGAGTCACAAATGGCTCAAGTAGCACTTAATGCTTTTGCAGAAAGTCGCTCAAATGTAGTGTTGCGTATAACCGTTCCTAATGGTTTTGAAACAGATTTGTCTTTTGACGTGGAGTTTCAAGAGGGAGAATGTTGTAATATAAATAACTACTCAGATGTACAGTTTTTAAATGTTGAAAATGTAGTGCAGAGTCAGGGTGGTTTTTTCTATAATGTATATCTTTAAGCCAGTCTGTTATTAAGATAGTAGCAGTTACTGTAAGATATTAAAGACTATTGAACAATAATTGGCACTGCGAACTTTGTAATCACCAGCGTAAAAACTTACGTGAGGGTTCTATTTGTAATCTCACAAAACGCAAACCAGACTTTAATCGTACGTGCTCAAAAAAGCTATTTTCTACAAAATTCAAAAACAGGCTAAGAGAGGTTAACGTTGTTTACCAGCATACTATTCAAGATAAATGGTGGAATTATAGCTATACAATACTATTTGGGTTGTTGGGAGTAGGCCTTTTGGGGTTGTCTGTATATTCTCTAAGTTATGTTTCAGAAATGCATTCTTCACTAGCTCCATCAAATGCACATGCCCTCAAGTTGTATCTCATTCCGTTTATAATTTTTGGTGTTGCCTTAAAAGTTTTATCACAAGCTATTGGCATGTACAATATGTACATTTTGAAAACTCGAGAGGCAAAACTCAAAAAAGATAGGGTAGACGCAGTTCTGGAGCTGTATAATATCACTTATGATTTAGAGATTGATCTTCACCCCAATTATAGGTCGCCTCAAGATGCAAAAGTTAATCTTGAGGTTCATAAACCTAGATAAAAACTATCAACGTACTAGGAGTCTTTTGTATTTTTAAACAAAAAACCAACGATGCGTAAAATTCTTTATTCTTTAGCAATCCTTCCTTTATTATTTTCTTGTGACACCAAGCAATCTGTAGATCTTATTGTTACAAATGCAAATGTGTATACGGTAGATAACGCTTTCGCGAAAGCGGAATCTTTTGCAATCAAAGATGGAAAATTTATAGCAGTAGGCACATCTAACGACATTACCGAAAAGTATGAAGCTGCTGAAACAATAGATGCTACGGGCAAAACTGTGTTGCCAGGGCTTATAGATGGTCACTGTCACTTTTATGGACTTGGTCAAAACCTCCAAATAGCAGATCTCGTTGGTACTGAAAGTTATGATGAGGTAATGGCAAAAGTGTCTGCCTTTGCAAAGGCAAATCCTGATGCAACTGTGTTGAGAGGAAGAGGATGGGATCAGAACGATTGGGCTGTAAAAGAGTTTCCTACAAAAGATAAGCTTGACGCTTTATTTCCAGATGTTCCTGTTGTTTTAGAGCGTGTGGACGGTCACGCATATTTAGTAAATCAAAAAGCATTAGATCTTGCTAGTATAGATGCTTCTACAAAGGTAAGTGGAGGAGAAGTCGTACTTGTAGACGGCAAAGTAACGGGTGTTCTTATTGACACACCGCAAACATTAGTTGACGCAGTATTACCACAACCTAGCACTGCCGAAAGTGCTCAAGTGTTACTAGAAGCACAGGAGCTTTGTTTTTCTTACGGTCTTACTACAGTAAATGATGCAGGTCTTAATAAAAACATTGTAGAACTTATAGATAGTCTTCAGCAAACTGGAAGTTTGCAAATGAGGGTATATGCAATGTTATCTAATAATGAAGAAAATCTAGATCACTACCTAACTACAGGAAAAGTAAAAACAGATCGTCTTAATGTACGTTCTATAAAGGTGTATGGTGATGGAGCCTTAGGTTCTCGTGGAGCGACAATGCGTGAGGCTTATAGCGATAAGGATGGACATTTTGGAGCGATGATCACTCCATCTGAAGAGATGAATGATCTTGCAAAACGTATTGCCGCAGCAGATTTTCAAATGAATACACATGCCATAGGTGATAGTGCAAATGTAGTTGTGCTGAGAGCTTATGAAAAAGTACTAGCTTCTAAAACAGATCCAAGATGGAAAGTAGAACATGCACAAATAGTATCAAGAGAAGATTTTGATGTTTTTAGCGAGAAGATTTTACCTTCAGTACAGCCTACACACGCTACTAGCGATATGTATTGGGCAGAAGATAGAGTAGGAGCAGAGCGTATCAAAGGAGCGTATGCATACAAAGACTTATTAAATCAGTCAGGTATTGTAATCCTAGGAACAGATTTTCCTGTAGAGCAGGTAAGTCCGTTTTATACATTCTATGCCTCTGTTGCTCGTAAAGATTTAAAACAATATCCAGAAGGTGGGTACCAGATGGAGAATGCACTTACTAGAGAAGAAACGTTAAAAGGAATGACAATCTGGGCTGCCTATTCAAATTTTGAAGAAGACGAGAAAGGAAGTATTGAAACTGGAAAGTTTGCAGATTTTATTATCATGGATGAAGATATTATGACGGTAGAAGAGGATAAAATCCCTAACTTAAAAGTAGCTGCTACGTATGTGGATGGTGTAAAAGTGTATCAGCAGTAGGCGATACTGCTTTGCAATCCAGGTGAGGCTAGCAGTTTTTATATTAATCACAATTACACTATAATTCTATGAGCTTCCTTACCGCAGCATGGCGCCAGCTTGCTTTTATAAATTATGAAGTAGATCCAGCTCTTTTAGAGCCATATGTCCCTCATGGAACAGAGTTAGATTTTTATGAAGGTAAATGTTATGTGAGTGTCATTGCCTTTATGTTTATGGATACACGCATAAAGGGTGTCAAAATTCCCTTTCACGTAAATTTTGAGGAAGTGAATCTGCGGTTTTATGTGCGTAGAAAAGATGGAGGTGTTTGGAAACGTGGTGCAGTGTTTATAAAAGAAGTAGTTCCTAAGCCTGCAATTTCTATCGTAGCAAACGCACTTTATAACGAGAGTTATGAAACGCTACCTATGCGACATAAGTGGGATATTACAAGTGAAGATCGTAAGATTTCCTATGGATGGAAAAAGGACAACAAATGGCAGTCTATTGATATAGAAGCCGCTGTAGCTTCGCAGCCCATCGATCAGCATAGTGAGATGGAGTTTATAGCAGAGCATTACTGGGGATATGCGAGTCCTTCTAAGGTTAAAACTAATGAGTACGAGGTAACGCACCCGCGATGGAATCATTACCCTATAAAGAAAGCAACCTTTGATATTAAATTTGAGACGATGTACGGTGCTAAATTTAGTTTCCTACAAGCCCAGGAGCCTGCTTCTATATATTTGATAGAAGGTTCGGCAATAACGATTGAGGGCAAAACGGTGATTAAGAAATAACGAGCATGGCAGATATTCATAAAGAAGCGCAAGATCACCTTATAGAGATGGCTTATTATAGAATGCCTTTTGGCAAATACAAAGGTTGGTACTTGGTTGATCTGCCAGAATCTTATTTTGTGTGGTTTAGACAACAAGGTTTTCCAGAGGGTAAGCTAGGAAGGTTACTTCAAGAAATGATGGAAATTAAAATAAATGGTTTAGAACCCATGATTAAAAAAATCCAACAAAAGTATCCTAGACCAGCTAATTTAAGGAGGTAATTTAAAACGACTTGTGAATTATAAAGATTGCAGGTCTTTTGTGTAAGTCTGGTGCATTAGTTTTCCAGAAAGAAGCGCTTTTTGTCACAATATATTCTGTTGGAAGTGTGATATCACAAGCAATACAAACTTGAGTTTCAGGATGCACAGTATTGCAAATGTCTTCTAGCATCTTATTATTGCGATACGGGGTCTCGATGAATAATTGCGTTTGTCCTTGTTCTGAAGATAAGCGCTCTAATCGTTTCAACTCTTGCTTACGCTGTTGTGCATCAATAGGTAGATATCCATTAAAAGCAAAATTTTGACCATTCATACCGCTACTCATCATTGCCATGAGTATAGATGATGGACCTACAAGTGGCACAACTTGGATGCCTTTTTGATGTGCAATCTTCACCACCTCTGCTCCAGGATCTGCAACGCCTGGAACTCCCGCCTCAGATAATAAACCTACAGATTCCCCTTGTAAACATGGTTCTAGGTATGATGGAAGCTCAGATATATCTGTGTATTTATTTAACGGAAATAATTTTAAAGAGGGCTGCGATTTACTTGGAGATATCGCTTTTATGGAGCGACGCGCTGTTTTTTCATTTTCTACGATGTATGTATCTATAAATTCTACCACCTTCTTTACAGAGATAGGCATCACCTCTAGTGCACTAGTATCACCTAGTGTAGTGGGTATCAGATATAATTTTCCAGTTGCAGTAAATGAACTCATAGGTAGGTAGTTTATAGGTTGGGGTTATCGTATGGGTGCAATATAATTAGATCGCGGGATATGCACAAAATTTACTTTTGCAATGTCCATAATTTTAAATGCCCTAATTATGCTAGTTCTTTTGCGATATGATCGCATGCGGTATCCAGCATTTCATATACTCTCTCAAAGTCTTCTTGACTTCCGTGATATGGATCTGGAACATCTACTTTCTCTCCATGAAAAACTACATCTAGAATCATTGTCACTTTACGGCGCTGTTCATCTGTAGTGGCTTTTGCTAGTACATCTTCTAGGTTGTTTTGATCCATGACATAAATATGATCAAAATCATTAAAGTCACTTTCGGATAGCTGGCGTCCTCTAAGTCCTGAGATATCGACTCCATGAGATAATCCTACTTTTACGCTTCTGGGATCTGGTGGATTTCCCACGTGCCAGTCTCCTGTGCCTACGGAGTCTACATTAAAAAGAGTTGCGTCTAGTTTAGATCTTAAAATACCTTCGGCAAGTGGGGATCTACATATGTTTCCTAGGCATACCATTAAGATCTTTGTAGTGGAGGGAGCTTGTTTATTCATTACTCTAAGGTAATTAAATTTATTACGCTTTCGCGAAAGCAAAACCAAAAACCCTAAAAACAGTAAACCCCGACCAAAAATGGTCGAGGCTCACATACACATAGCACAAAACTTAATATTAATGCTCGTTTAAACGGAAATCTGGATAAGCACTCATTCCGTGTTCGTGAGGATCAAGTCCTTCAATTTCTTCAGTTTCTGAAACTCGTAGTCCCACAGTTTTCTTGAGAATAAATAATATTATAAATGACGTAATAATACAGAAAACAGCATAAGATCCTACACCTATTAGTTGGCTCACAAACTGTGCTCCACTAGCTAGGCTTCCAAAAATACCAACTGCAAGTGTGCCCCAAATACCACATATTAAGTGTACTGCAATAGCTCCTACAGGATCGTCTAGTCTTAGTTTATCTACAAGTGCGACACCAAAAACGATTATGGCTCCTGCAATCGCCCCTATAGCAATCGCATCTGTAGGGCTCATTACGTCTGCCCCAGCTGTTATACCCACAAGACCTCCTAGTATTCCATTTAAAAACATGGTGAGATCATAGTTTTTGTACATCAATGTAGATACAAGAAAAGCAAATACTCCTCCGGCTGCTGCCGCAAGTGACGTAGTTACAAGAGTAAGAGATGTTAGTGCAGGATCTGCAGATAGTACAGAACCTCCATTAAAGCCAAACCAACCTAACCATAAGATAAGTACACCTGCCGTTGCAAGCGGTACATTATGTCCAGGGATGGCTTGTGGTTTACCATTTTCATCAAACTTCCCTATTCGCGATCCAAGTAAGAATACGGCAACGAGTGCGGCCCATCCTCCTACAGAGTGAACAAGTGTAGATCCAGCAAAATCATAAAAAGGTGTTTCTAGTGTTTGTAAAAATCCGCCTCCCCATTTCCAAGATCCAGCAATAGGGTATACAAACCCTACGTAAAGTAATACAAAGACCATAAATGGACCTATTTTAATACGCTCTGCTACGGCACCAGATACTATAGTTGCTGCTGTTGCTGCAAACATCCCTTGAAAAAGAAAGTCTGTCCAGTAAGTATAGCCTTCGTTATAAGTGAGATCAAGAACGCCTTCTGCATTGAGTGGTGCATCAAGACCAAAGCCCGCAAACCCTAAAAACCCGTTGAATTCTCCAGGGTACATAAGATTGAAGCCTACTAAACAATAAAGTAGGAGACCTACGGTGATTATAAAAATATTTTTAAAAAGAATGTTGATAGTATTTTTTTGACGTGTGAGTCCTATTTCTAAAAATGAAAACCCAAGGTGCATGAAGAAAACTAGACCAGTACAGATCATCATCCATACATTATTTACAGTTAAAATTTCCATAAGTTGTTAATGCTATATTATTATAAGTTTTTAGACTATTTAAGTGTTTGATTTCCTTTCTCTCCAGTACGAATACGATAGCACTCGCTTATATCTGAGACAAAGATTTTACCGTCTCCTACATCTCCGGTGCGTGCAGATTCGATAATTGTTTTAATGGTAATTTCTTCAAATTCATTATTTACTACGATGCTTAAATAGCGTCGTTGTATGTCGCTGGTGCTATAGCTCACGCCGCGGTAAACAGAACCTTTTTTTTCGTTACCAAGTCCAGTAACATCCCAATAGGAGAAGAAGTTTACACCCACATCATGCAGTGCCTTTTTTACCGCCGAGAATTTGGATTTACGAATGATTGCTTCTATTTTTTTCATGTTTTAGGTTATTTAAAATTTATATATGCCTGCGATTAGAAATGAAGATAATGAGCTGTTAGGCTCAAGGTCAGTATCAAGGAAGGTGTCTTCACTTGCGCTGTCTAAGCGAAATTCTGGTTTGATGGTAAGATCGCCTACGGTATAACTTCCAGTAAGAGTAACTGCAAGTACAGATGCATCTCCCTCTTCATCATAACCTCCTATGGCACCAGCACCACCTTCTGTTTCTGCAAAGTATTCTCCTCTTAATCCTAGGGTGAAAGATTCTGATGTTTTGTATTGTGGGTATAGTGCAACTCCATAAAATGAAGCTCCGTCTGTGTCATTGTATGTTGCGTTAAGACCTAGGTAAAAGTCATCTGATAGATCGTGACCGGTAGTAAGATCTACTTGGAATGTACTTTCTGTACTTCCTCCTTGCTTTCCATATAAGAAATTAAGGTAAGTGGTTTTGTAACCTAATTGAGCGCCTAGTGTGTAATCGTTATCAAAATTAAATTCTGTAGCATCTGTCTGGTTAAGTACACCCACCATAGCGCTCCAATCTTCAGATAAAGTAAAGTCTGCTTTTATACCCGTATGAGAAAATGGTCCATATGAAAACATATAAGACGTTGAGTAGTTAAAGTTGAGAGTAGGAGAGATTACTTCATAACCTAAGAAGGTATTAAAGTTTCCTAAAGTAAGTTTTACTTTATCCGAAACATTCCAGTATACGTAAAGTTGGTTTACAATGTTTGAAGAAGGTCCAGATAAAAAAACCGCTTCTTCACCTCTAGGGCCAAAAACTAAATCTGCGACAGCACCTACTTTTCCATTTTCACTTTCAAAAGAGCCTATCACATTTGCCATACCAATTGCAAAACCATTGCGATTTGCAAAAGAGGTATTTGGGGCAATTGCATCCTCGCCATTGGGTCCAGAAAGATTTTGTCTAAAGTAAGTATCGACACTTCCCTCTACAGTAAATTTTTTCTTTTTTGAATCTTCTTGAGCAAATATGCAAGTGGATGTAATAGCCAGTACTAAGAACGTAACAATGGACTTCATAAGAGTGTAATTTTTTGTTGATTAGTTCTCAAATGTATCTTAAAATTTAGTTAAGGGTGTAAATTTTATAGGTGTTTTGTAAATTTTTATGGTTTTTTCAAAATTACCCCTATTAAATTAGGGGTGTTATAAATTATTTGCTGATTTGTTGTGATATGCATTTCGACATAATTGAGTTTTGAGGGATTTTTTAGTTAAATAATTGAGGATATTTTTAAATTTGAATCTATTCTTTAAATTAACTATAACGTTATCGTCATTTTTAACCACTTTTAACAGTTTGAATTTGACAAAATAAGCAGGCTTATAATGCGGTTATATGAATTTCATGCTGCCTAAATTTCATTAATCGTAATAATGAATGGTGCTTTTTGTGACTTAGATAAGTAGGATTATCTTGTGAATAAGAAACAATGGTATTACCATAAAAATGTACACAATGCTTAAGGATCAAGGATTATATTTAAGGGAATTTGAACACGATGCGTGTGGAGCGGGATTCATTTGTAGTTTAAAAGGAATAAAGTCAAATGACATTATTCATAAGGCGTTAGAAATTCTTGAAAAGCTAGAACATAGAGGAGCTGTAAGTGCAGATGGAAGAACGGGAGATGGTGCTGGGATACTCATAGATATTCCTCATGATTATTTTCAGGCTAGCTGTGATTTTGATCTACCTCAAGAAGGGAGTTATGCTGTGAGTAATGTGTTTCTTCCTCGTAAACAAAATCAACGGGATTACTGTATTTCGGTGTTTGAGAAGAGTCTTACAGATCAGGGTATACATATTATAGGATGGAGAGATGTGCCGGTAGATAAATCTATCTTAGGTGAGATTGCTCAGGTTTCAGAACCCTTTGTAAAGCAAATCTTTGTTTCTTATGATGGTGGTGATAAAAATCCCGCTTTCGCGAAAGCGCAACAAAAACCCACTCCAGAATTTGCATTTAATTTAAAATTATTTACTGCACGTAAAATTGCAGAACATACCATATATGGTTCTAAGCTTTCTGAAAGTTCATTCTTTTATGTGCCTAGCTTTTCTACCAAAACAATCATTTATAAGGGGCTATTAATGCCTCAAGACATTAAGGTGTATTATAAGGACTTGATGGATCCTAGAGTTGTGACGCGTCTGGCGCTTGTGCATCAGCGTTTTTCAACAAATACATTCCCTACATGGGATCTTGCACAGCCTTTTAGATATATGTGTCATAATGGAGAGATTAATACCTTGCGAGGCAATGTAACTCGTATGTATTCCAGAGAAGAACTTATGGAGAGTCCGCTTTTTGGAGAGGATATCAAAGCAATCCTTCCCGTAGTAATACCAGGTAAGTCTGATAGTGCATCTATGGATATGGTGGTGGAGTTGTTGTTAATGACCGGCCGCTCACTTCCAGAGGTAATGATGATGCTCGTTCCAGAGGCATGGGAAAAAAATAAGGAGATGTCTCCTGCCAAACGTGCTTTTTATGAGTTCAACTCTTGCCTTATGGAGCCTTGGGACGGGCCTGCATCTATTCCTTTTACAGATGGTAATTATATAGGTGCTGTACTTGATCGTAATGGACTGCGCCCATCGCGTTATTCTGTTACAAAGGATGGTTATGTGATTATGTCTTCAGAAATTGGGGTAGTAGATATTGAGCCTAGCAATGTGCAATTGCATGGTCGTCTAGAACCGGGTAAAATGTTTCTAGTAGACATGGCGCAAGGCCGTATCATTAATGATGAAGAAATAAAAGAAGAGATCGCATCGCGTAACCCATATCAACAATGGCTTGATGAAAATTTAATCCACTTAAGGGATATTCCTTATAATGAGTGTCCACTATTTTTAGATGAAGCACCACTAAAGGAGCGTTTAATCACCTTTGGATACACGCAAGAAGATATAAACACCATCATATTACCTATGGCTGCAAATGCCAAGGAGCCTATAGGTTCTATGGGTAATGATGCTCCTATTGCTGCGCTTTCAGAAAGGCCGCAGCTCATTTATAACTACTTCAAGCAGTTATTTGCTCAGGTTACAAATCCGCCTCTTGATGGAATAAGAGAAGAGTTGATTACAGATATTTCTCTAACCCTAGGAGCCGATTATAATATTTTTGACATTAATGCTGCGCATTGTAGAAAGTTGAAAATCCAAAATCCAGTTATATCAAAACAAGATTTAGATAAGATTAAAAGTCTTGATGATAAGAATTTTAAAGTAGTTTCTGTACCGATGTTGTATCAGGTGGAGAGAGGTCATAATGGCCTCGAGGAAGCACTAGAAAAACTCTTGCAAAACGTAAGTAAGCAGCTTGATGAGGGAGCAAATATTGTTATTCTATCAGATAGAAATACGTCAATTACAGAGGCACCTATACCAGCATTGCTTGCCTGCTCTTATGTAAACAACGGACTAGCAACTCATAAGAAGAGATCTCAATTAAGTTTAATTATTGAGTCTGCAGAGCCTAGAGAGGTGCATCATTTTGCGTTATTATTTGGTTATGGCGCGAGCGCGATTAACCCTTATATGGTAAATGAGATTATAGAAAATCACCCAGAAGATCTTGAGCTTGCTAGTGTAGATGTAGAAGAAGCTATTCAAAACTTTAATAAGGCTGTAGGTAAGGGAGTGCTCAAGGTGATGAATAAGATTGGTATTTCTACACTCAATTCATATCGCAGTTCGCAACTATTTGAATGTATAGGCATCAGTAAAAAAGTAGTTTCAAAATACTTTCCGCGCACAGTGACTAGAATTGAGGGTGTAGGATTGCATCAACTAGAAGGAGAAATAAGTAAGCGTCATAAAGCTGCATATGATAAAAAAGAAATTGCTGCAGATTTGCCACTAGAAATAGGTGGTGAGTATAGATGGAGAAGAGATGGTGAAGCGCATTTATTTAATCCGCTTACGATTGCAAAACTTCAAGAATCTGTACGAAGTAATAAACCTGTAATCTATAAAGAGTATGCAGATCGAGTAAATAATCAAGCTAAACAACTAATGACTATTAGAGGCTTGTTTGAGTTTACAAATTATGATCCTATAGATATAGATGAAGTAGAGCCTTGGACGGATATTGTAAAACGTTTTAAAACGGGAGCAATGTCTTATGGATCTATCAGTAAAGAAGCGCATGAGACACTAGCTGTAGCGATGAATCGTATAGACGGTAAATCAAATTCTGGCGAAGGAGGAGAAAATCAAGAGCGTTTTTATAAAGATGTAAACGGTGATTGGAAAAATAGTGCAATTAAGCAAGTAGCTTCTGGACGATTTGGCGTTACCTCAAATTATCTAACTAATGCAGCAGAGATTCAAATAAAAATGGCGCAGGGCGCAAAACCTGGAGAAGGAGGGCAGTTGCCAGGCCCTAAGGTGAATCCAGAAATTGCAAAAACGCGTAACTCTACACCATATGTAGGATTGATTTCTCCACCACCGCATCATGATATTTACTCTATTGAAGATTTATCACAATTAATTTATGATTTAAAATCTGCAAATAGAGAGGCGCGTATTAATGTAAAATTAGTGTCAGAAGTAGGGGTAGGGACTGTGGCCGCAGGTGTTGCAAAAGCTAAGGCAGATGTGATATTAATTTCTGGACATGATGGAGGGACTGGTGCAACGCCACTTACTTCATTAAAACATACGGGACTTCCGTGGGAGCTAGGGCTAGCCGAAGCGCAGCAAACACTCGTTATGAATGATTTGCGTGGCCGTGTGAGACTAGAGTGCGATGGCCAACTTAAAACAGGTAGAGACGTAGCAATTGCATGTCTTCTAGGGGCAGAAGAATTTGGTTTTGCATCTGCACCGCTAGTGGCTTCTGGCTGTATAATGATGCGTGTGTGTCACTTAAATACTTGTCCTGTGGGAATTGCAACGCAAAACCCAGAGCTACGTAAGCGATTTAATGGAAAACCGGAGCATGTGGTAAACTTCATGTATTTCGTTGCGCAAGAGCTTCGTGAGATTATGGCAAAGCTCGGTTTTAAGACAGTAGATGAGATGGTAGGGCAAGTGCAAAAGCTAGACCGCAACAAGACCATTGATCAATACAAAGCTTTAGGATTAGATTTAACTCCTATTCTGCATAAAGTAGATGTTAAGGAAGGGCAATCCCTGAGAAATATCGAGAAGCAAGACCATGATCTAGAAAAGGCATTAGATTTTAAAATTATATCTCAGGCGCACCCTGCATTGTTTAGAAAAGAAAAGACAACGCTTGATCTTAAGATTACAAATGAAGACCGAGCGGTAGGAGCCATCTTAAGTAATGAGATTTCAAAAATTTATGGAGTTAATGGGCTACCAGAAAATACCTTAAAAATCAATTTTGAAGGTTCGGCTGGTCAGAGCTTTGCGGCATTTGCTACTCATGGATTGACGCTTTCGGTTACTGGAAATACAAATGACTACATAGGCAAAGGGCTTTCTGGAGCAAAAGTTATTGTAAAAGTACCTGTAGAGGCAACCATAATTCCTGAAGATAATGTCATTATTGGAAACGTAGCATTTTACGGTGCCACTGCTGGGGAGGCTTACATCAATGGAAAGGCTGGAGAGCGTTTTTGTGTACGTAACTCGGGAGCTAGAGCTGTTGTAGAAGGTATAGGTGATCATGGTTGTGAGTATATGACAGGAGGAGTAGCAGTGATTTTAGGAGCTGTGGGAAGAAACTTCGGAGCTGGAATGAGCGGAGGAATCGCATATGTGTATGATGTAGATAGTACGCTTTCGCGAAAAGCAAACTCAGAGGGCTTAAACTTCTTAAAGGTAGAAGAAACACAAGACCGAGAGGAGCTTAGACAGTTGGTTGAGAACCATTATAATGCAACACAATCTCCACTAGCACAACGTTTCCTAGAAAATTGGGATGTGGAAATAGGTAATTTCACGAAAGTGCTACCAGAAGAATACCGCCAAGCTTTACTGAGACTAGAGGAAGAACAAAAAATAGCAAACTAAGAGATGGGAAAAGTAACAGGATTTTTAGAATTTGAGCGTAAAGATGAGCGCTATGTAGCGCCAGAGGAACGCTTAAAAAATTATAAAGAATTTACCGTTCCTCTAGAAGAGGTTGACCTTAAAAAGCAAGGAGGTAGGTGTATGGATTGCGGGATTCCATTTTGTCATTCTGGATGTCCGTTGGGTAATCTTATACCAGACTTTAATGATGCCGTCTACAAAGGACGCTGGAAAGAAGCTGCAGGAATATTACATGCGACAAATAACTTTCCAGAATTTACGGGAAGACTTTGTCCTGCTCCGTGTGAGGAGGCTTGTGTTCTTGGTATTAATGCAGACCCTGTAAGTATTGAAAACATCGAAAAAAATATAGTAGAGCGTGCTTTCGAAGAAGGCTGGATTACAGCGCAACCACCTGTAAAACGTACAGGAAAGTCTATTGCCGTTATTGGTTCTGGTCCATCTGGACTTGCAGCGGCACAGCAACTTAATAGGGCTGGGCACGCTGTAACAGTTTTTGAAAGAGATGCAAAAGTAGGTGGGCTACTACGCTATGGTATTCCAGATTTTAAGATGGAAAAACAGGTGATTGATCGTCGTCTTGAGGTCCTTGAAGTAGAAGGAATCACCTTTAAAACGAATGCAAATGTTGGACAAAATATAAGCGTAGAGGCTCTTCAAGATGAGTATGATGCTATTGTACTTTGCGGTGGAGCTACAGTGAGAAGATCTATTCCTATTAAAGGAGCACATCTTAAAGGAGTGTATCAAGCAATGGATTTTTTAAAGCAAAATAATGAGCGTCAAGATGGTTTAAATAACTGGGAAGAAGAGATTGTAGCGACCGATAAGAAAGTTATTGTAATAGGCGGAGGAGATACAGGTTCTGATTGTATTGGCACGAGTAATAGGCAGGGAGCGATTAGTGTGACTAATTTTGAGATACTCAATAAACCTACTGTAGAGCGACCAGCGGAGCAGCCTTGGCCATATTACCCTATGCGACTACGCACGAGTTCTTCACACAAAGAAGGGGTTGATCGTGTATTTAGTATATCAACCAAAGAATTTGTGGGTGACGCTGCAGGAAATCTCACGGGATTAATTACCGCAGAAGTTGAGTGGATTACTCATGAAAGTGGAAGGCGAGAGTTAAAAGAAGTTCCTAATTCAGAAAAAGAATGGGAATGTGATATGGCATTTCTAGCTCTAGGTTTTACCGGACCAGAAAAAACACTAATTGACCAATTACATCTCGATACAGATTTGAGGGGTAACATTAAGGCAACTGATTATAGTACTAATGTTTCTGGTGTATTTGCAGCAGGTGATATGCGTAGAGGGCAATCCCTTATCGTCTGGGCAATTTCAGAAGGACGTCAAGCAGCACATCACG
Organism: Dokdonia sp. PRO95; assembly: GCF_000355805.1. Lineage (NCBI taxonomy): Bacteria > Pseudomonadati > Bacteroidota > Flavobacteriia > Flavobacteriales > Flavobacteriaceae > Dokdonia > Dokdonia sp. PRO95. Next base: position 3,187,473 of record NZ_CM001837.1, on the reverse strand, counting down.
TAGATAAGTTTTTAATGGGAAGTTCTGAGCTTCCATTAAAAGATGAGGAAAGCGATTTGCCTAGACGTTAACTATTTGTGATGTTAATTGTATATTGACATTTCTAACAATAGAAGTAGTATCATGAAAATTCAAAAAAGTTCAAAAGGAGAATGGATATCAACTTTTGGAGGAGTGCTTGTTTTAATAGGAATCATGTGTATGGTTTTTGAGACCAGTAGTTATTTTATTTTTGGATTTCTCATAGCGGGTATTCTTGTTACGAGTGTTGGAGTGGTCAATTCACTTAAGAGTGGTGTCGTAAAAAAGAAAATAGAAAAAGAGATTTAAATTTGACTATAACAGTAAAAATAACAAAGCCTCTACATGAAAATGTAGAGGCTTTGTTATTATAATCAATTCAAGATAGAAGTTACACAGATAGCTTCTTTCCTAAATCTTCTACGTATTTTCTAAACTGCTTGTCTGTGCTAGCAAGGTTATCTACCGTTTTACAAGCGTGTAATACAGTTGCGTGATCACGTTGTCCTATTTGAGAACCTATACTTGCAAGAGATGCCTTTGTAAGCTTCTTTGCAAAGAACATAGCGAGCTGTCTTGCTTGTACAATGTGACGTTTACGAGTTTTAGACTGTAGTGTCTCTACATCCATCTGGAAGTAATCTGATACAATCTTTTGTATGTAATCTATAGATACTTCGCGCTTCGTATGCTTCACGTAGTTGTCTACAATCTTCTTAGCGAGATCTAATGTGATTTCTTTCTTATTGAAAGAAGAGTGCGCAATAAGTGATATAATAGCACCTTCTAGCTCTCTTACATTTGTCTTGATGTTATTTGCAAGAAATTCTACAATCTCTTCTGGCATCTCAACACCATCTTGATACAGCTTTTGCTTTATAATAGCAATACGCGTTTCAAAGCTTGGGTGTTGTAGCTCTGCACTTAATCCCCATTTAAAACGAGAAAGAAGGCGTTGCTCGATGTCTTGCATATCAACCGGCGCCTTATCTGAGGTAAGAATTACTTGCTTACCATTCTGATGTAGGTGATTAAAGATATGGAAGAACACATCTTGAGTTCCTGCTTTACCACTTAGTAATTGAATGTCATCTACAATAAGAACATCAATAACTTGATAGAAATGTATAAAGTCATTTCGGTTGTTCTTTTTTACAGACTCAATGTACTGTTGTGTGAACTTCTCAGCAGATATGTATAAAACAGTCTTTGCTGGATATTTATCTTTTATTTGAACACCAATTGCGTGTGCAAGGTGTGTCTTTCCTAAACCTACACCGCCAAAAACGAGTAGTGGGTTAAATGATGTTCCTCCTGGTTTATTTGCCACAGCCATTCCAGCAGATCTTGCTAGACGGTTAGACTCACCTTCAAGGAAATTTTCAAAATTATAATTAGGATTAAGCTGTGATTCTATTTGTAAATTTCTAATACCTGGAATTACAAAAGGATTTTTAAGCTCTGGATTTTTATTTTTAAATGGAGCATCAACATCTTGAGATTTCATAGCACTTCTATTTGCACTAGGAATTTTTTCTGTAAACGGTTGATTATTTCCATAAGTGTTTTCCATTCTGATTACATAAACCAGTTTGGCGTTTTCACCTAGTACTTTGTTAAGCGCAACTTTAAGAAGTTTAACATAGTGTTCTTCTAGCCATTCATAAAAGAATTTACTAGGCACTTGTATGCTTAATGCGTTATCTGTGAGCTTGACCGCTTTAATCGGTTCAAACCACGTTTTATATGCCTGGGGTGTAATATTGTCCTGAATAAATGCGAGACAATTATCCCATACAGATTGCGCAGTTAGAGTCATTCGTTGAGTTAAATTATTGGTTGTTTTTTAGTACAGAATGCCTTTTAAAAAGATTATCGTATTGTTGATAATGCTCCCTTTAAAAGCTAAGCAAATATGTGAACAAAAAAAGTAATAAAAAAACGAGTGGAGGGTTGTTTTTTTGCAAATTTTGTTGCATCATTTGTAAGATTTAAAATTACAAAAAATAAGACCTCTTTACCGTGAAAAACCATAATACTTTTGTTAAAGTTCGCTACTCAGAAACCGATCAGATGGGCTTTGTGCATCACAGTAACTATGCTCAATATCTTGAAATTGCGAGACTTGAATGGCTAGAACAACTCGGAATTTCTTATAAATGGATGGAAGAAAATGGTGTAATGCTACCAGTTTATAATTTAAATACAACATTTAAAAAATCTGCACTTTTCGATGATCGCCTTAAAATAGAAACCTCACTTAGGAATATTCCTACGGTGCGTATTATGTTCGATTATAAAGTTTATAACCAAAATGAAGAGTTATTAACAGTGGCGAGTACAGAATTGATCTTTATGAATACAAAAACTGGGCGACCTATGAGGTGCCCAAAATACATTTTAGAGAAGCTCTAATATTCGTCTTTAAGAAGGTTAATTCCATAGACTTCATTAAAAGCCTCAATGACCTTTTCAGACTCTTTTCTTCGTATGGCGAGATGAAACACACAGTCCATTTCCATCTTCTGTTCGATTATGGTCACCTTATGATCATTTATTAAGCGCATCGCTTTATTGAGTAGAGGATATTCAAATTGTACAGAAAAAGGGATGTCAATTGTTTTCTTTACGATACGAGCATTCTCAAGTGCAAGTTGTGCACCCGTTCTATAAGCATTGATTAGACCGCCTACACCTAATTTTGTCCCACCAAAATATCGTACCACTACTACAAGCACATTAGTAACATCAAAGGATTGTAGTTGACCATATATAGGGGCACCTGCACTATTAGAAGGTTCACCATCGTCATTTGCGCGGTATTGTTCGTATTCCTTACCTAATACATACGCATAGCACCAGTGTCTGGCTTGGTAGTGCTGTTTTTTTAGGGCATCTATATGTTCCTTGACTTCTTCCTCTGTGGTAACGGGAAATGCATAGCCAAAGAATTTGCTATTACGATCCTTAAAGAGTGTCTCTTCAGAGGGCGATAAAATGGTGTTATAAGTGTCTTTTTGTTCGATATTATAATTGTTTTAGGTACGCTTTCGCGAAAGCGTAATCACGCTACTTTTTACTTTTTTTCACATGTTTCAATACTAAGAAGTTCTGAGCATTTGGTTCAAAACCTGAAATAGTTTTCTGTGTAAAGCGTACGACCTCGTCATAATATAGTGGAATTATAGGAGACTGCTCTATAATAAGAGAATCCATCTTGATATAGTATTGCTTGCGCTCATCTATGTCTGTAATGCTCAAGCTTTTCTCATAAAGACTGTCAAAAGTCGCACTTTTAAAGTGTGTATAGTTAGGTCCGTTAGGAGTGAAGTTTTTACTGTAAAATAAACTCAAGTAGTTTTCTGCATCTGGGTAATCTGCAATCCAGCTTGCACGGAAAGCGTCTAGCTCACCACTACTTTTCATCTGGCGCAATGTAGATGGAGGCATTACATCAATTTGTACATCCAGTCCTACTTTTTGCAGCTCGCGCTGTATGTACTCACAGATATCAAGATATTGACTATTCGTACCAATAGTGAGTTGTGGTGACTGATCTCCAGTTTGTGCAGTGTACTGAGCTACAAGTTCCTTAGCAAGTGTGGGATTATAACTATAACCTTCTATCTCATTAAAACCTGGAAGCCCCTTTGGGATAAAACCGTTTACTGCAGGTTTTCCTATTCCATTGCGCAGGTAGGTGATCATTTTCTCACGATCAAAACCGTAGTTTACTGCCTTACGTAATAAAGTAGATTGCACTTCTGGAGTGTTACTATCAAGATAGAAACCTATGTACTCAGTGTTGAGCCAAGGTGTTTTTTCAAAATTCACTCTGTCTTCATACTTCTCGCGTAGTGTTCCAGAGGCAGTGAGTATCTCGTCTTTATAAGAAGGATCAAGACTATTTAAAAAGTCAATATTGCCTTGAGCAAACTGTAAAAATTCGCTTTGCTTGTCTGGTAAAAAAGTAATGGCAACCGCCTCTAAGTAAGGGAGGCTATTTCCAGCAGCATCTTTTTCGTAATACAATTCGTTTTTACGAAGAACGAGTTTTACACCTTCTTTCCAACGTTTAAATTTAAACGGACCAGTACCTATAGGGTTTGATCTAAATTCATTTCCATAAAAAGTTGTCACTTCCTTAGGTACAACAGAGCAGTATCTCATGCTAAGCAATCCCAAATATGCAGGAAAAGGCTGCTTTAATTGCACTACAAAAGTACTGTCATTTTCTGCTTTATAATGATCAACGTTACTAAGCACCCAGCTTCCTGGGGATGCAATAGCGGGGTCTGTAAGTCTATCAAAGGAATATACAAAGTCACTTGCAACTACTTTTCTTGTGCTATCTACAGTATTAAAAGCTTCATGTTTATGAAACTTAACATCATCACGTAGTGTGAAAGAGTAGGTAAGTGCATCCTCAGAAATAGTCCAAGACTTAGCGATGTCTGGCTGCACATTAAGATCATTATCTAATTGAACAAGTCCATTAAATAACTGATTTACCGGCCAGATAATTGGCGGATTACGAGCAAAAGCAGGGTCTAATGTCGAAATCTGGTATTGCTCGTTGTATCTAAACACTTCATGATCTCGCTCTGTGCTTTTACTGTTTGAGCAACCTACTGTACATAAACTTAAAAGCACGAAAGCGAGCCATACAGCTGCTGTCCATGTGCTAGATTTTCTCAAAAAGTAATTGTTTTTGTACAATACGGAAGTGCTTCTGTGGTGATTTTAAATACTTCGTTTTATTTCTCCCATTCTGTATGGAAGATTCCCTCGCGGTCTAATCTTTCGTAGGTGTGAGATCCAAAATAATCTCGTTGTGCTTGTATAAGATTAAGTGGTAATCTCGTAGAAGTATATGCGTCAAAATACGTTAACGAGTTTGATACTCCAGGAAGCGGGATTCCATTAATAGCTCCATAAGCAACAAGTTCTCTAGCCGAGTCTACCGTGCTTTGTATCTTCTTGATAAACGATGGAGATAATAAAAGGTTAGGTAGTTCTGTGTCTTCTGTAAAAGCATCTGTGATATCTGCAAGGAGCTTTGCTCTTATAATACATCCAGCTCTCCATATTTTTGCAATTACCGCAATATCGAGGTCATATCCATATTCCTTAGACGCGTCTGCTAGCTGATGCAAACCTTGAGCATAAGTAATGATGTAAGAGAAGTAAAGTGCTTCTTCTGTAAGCTTAGTCAGCTTTTCTTTATCCATTGTTGCCACTTCTGGGCGATCGTAAAGAGAATCTGCAATGGTACGCTCATCTTTAAGTGCAGAGATTTCTCTCATACTCACAGCGATATCAATAGAAGGTACGGGAATACCTAGGTCCATCGCATTTTGTGAGGTCCATTTTCCTGTTCCTTTTTGTTTTGCTTTATCAAGAATCTGGTCTACAAGGTCACCACTAGTAAGAGTGTCCTTTTCGGCAAAAATTTCTGATGTAATCTCAACTAAGAAGGATTGTAAACGCCCTTCATTCCATGATTTATAGGTTTCGTGAAGTTCTTGATTAGATAAGTTTCCTGCCTTTTTAAGCACGTCGTATATCTCAGAAGTAAGTTGCATAAGTCCGTACTCAATTCCGTTGTGCACCATTTTTACATAGTTACCAGCAGATTTAGGTCCTAAGTAAGCAACACAAGGTTCTCCATTATATTTGGCAGATACTGCTTCAAAAATGGGTTGAACTGCTGCATATCCTGGTTTTGATCCTCCAGGCATGATGCTAGGTCCTATACGTGCGCCTTTTGCTCCTCCAGAAACTCCTGCTCCAAAAAAGTGAATTCCTTTTTCAGATAAGTAAGCTTCTCTTCGGTCGGTATCTGTAAAGAAGGAGTTTCCTCCGTCTATAATGATATCTCCTTTATCTAAGTGTGGTAGTAAACTTTCTATGACGATGTCTACTACTTTACCTGCGGGTACTAGTAGCATGATTTTACGTGGGGATGATAACGCTTTCGCGAAAGCGGATACATCAACCGTCGCATCTACGCGTTTTGGGTCGCCGCCTTCCTCAATAAGCGCTTGTACTTTTTCTGGGTCAAGGTCATTGCCCATCGCGCTAAAGCCATTATCGGCTACATTTAATATAAAGTTACGTCCCATTACGCCCAGTCCAACCAAGCCAAAATCATAAGAATTTTCCATAAATACAGTTTCATTCCCCACAAATGAACCCAGAAAAGTGAGTCAAATTTAGAAGTGGGCATTGCTCTTCAAAAATAGTGGAAAAATAATTGTTTTTGTGAGTAAGTGGTAGGGAAGTCGGTTGGGAATGGACGAAAGTTTCAATACTTTTGAAGCACCTTAAATAAGTCATTCATATGCGCAAGACAGAGAATCAGTTATTAGTCATTTTTGGCGCCTCGGGAGACCTCACTGCCCGAAAATTAGTTCCTGCATTATACAAGCTTTATAAAGATAAACACCTGCCTGAGCATTTTGCCGTGTTGGGCGTAGCGCGTAGTTTTATGACCGATGAGGAGTTTAGAAAGCGTGTCGTGCTAGAAAGTAAATACTTAGATGACAGTGAGGAGTTTCTTGCTACATTTTCTGAGAAACTATTTTATGAAGATCTCCATAAAAAGTACGATGTAGATTACCGTGAGCTCAATGAGCGCATACAAGATATCAATACCGCATACCAGTGTGATAATAATATCATCTTTTACTTATCTACACCTCCTAGTTTGTTTGAAGCCATTGCAAAGAATCTTACTGCAAAAGGACTTAATGATGAGCGTCTAGGCTGGAAACGCCTTATTGTAGAGAAGCCATTTGGTTACAGTCTTGAGACCGCAAAGTCACTCAACGAGGGATTACACAGATATTTTAAAGAATCGCAGATTTACAGAATAGATCATTATTTAGGTAAAGAGACCGTTCAAAACATACTTGTCACCCGATTTGCAAATAGCATATTTGAGCCCTTATGGAATCGTGATTACATAGATCACGTAGAGATTACAAATGCAGAGAGTGGAGGTGTAGAGTCTCGAGGTGGTTACTATGATAAATCTGGAGCATTGCGAGATATGTTTCAAAGTCACTTATTACAGCTTGTTGCATTAATAGTAATGGAACCACCATTAAGTGCAGATCCAGAAGAAATACGTAACGAAAAATTAAAAGCACTAAAGTCATTACGATTAATGACAGACCCAGAGGTGCTTGATAAAAATACCATACGCGGGCAATATTTAAGTAGTGAGATAGATGGCGAGCGTGTAAATAGCTACCGCGAGGAAGAAGACGTAGACACAGATAGTATTACAGAAACCTATGCTGCGGTTAAGTTTTATGTAGATAACTGGCGCTGGGCAGATGTACCTTTTTATGTGCGCACGGCAAAACGTATGCCTACAAAGGTTACGGAAGTTGTGATACACTTCAAGTCACCACACCACCAGATTTTTAAAAACTCAGACATTAATAAGGATAATAAACTCATCATACGTATTCAGCCAGATGAGGGTATCCTAGTAAAGTTTGGTGTGAAAGTTCCAGGACAAGGTTTTAAGGTAGAACGTGGTAATCTTGATTTTTATTACTCTAGCTTAGGTGATACAGATATTATGGAAGCTTACGAGCGACTATTACTTGATGCGATGCAAGGTGATGCTACGTTATATTCTCGTGCAGACGAGGTAGAAGCAGCATGGAGGTTTACAGATCCTATACTTGAATATTGGACAAGTCGTGATGTAAAGATGTATGGATATGCGGCAGGAGTCTGGGGACCAGAATTTGCAGATGATCTTATTGAAGGTCAAGGAGGCTGGCGTAATCCAGGAGCACATCTAGCAGACGATCCAGGATACTGTGTGATAGAATAATAATATTGAGTTGTTACCCATTTTAACTAGCGTTCTGCGGTTGTAATTATAGAATAGAAAACAATGACACTACATATATCAAAAACAAAGCAAGAAGTAGCACAAGATTTTGCTACTTATTTAATGGAAGCTGCAAGTGGTAAAGAGCGTTTTACTGTTGCACTATCTGGAGGAAGTACTCCTAAAATTGTTTTTGACTTACTTGCAGAGAAGCATACAGATGCAGATTGGTCTAAGTTTCAATTTTATTGGGGTGATGAGCGTTGTGTTCCTCCTACAGATGAGCAAAGCAATTACAAAATGACTGTAGATCATTTGTTTTCAAAAATCAATATCCCTGCGGGAAATATACATCGCATCCTTGGCGAAAATAATCCAGAAGCAGAAGCTATACGCTATGCAGAGGTTTTAGAAAGTACGCTCGCTACGGAAAATGAGGTGCCTCAATTTGATTTAGTGATACTAGGTATGGGAGATGATGGTCATACTGCATCTATATTTCCACATGAGATAGAACTTTGGGACTCATCAAACTGGTGCGAAGTTGCGACACATCCAGAATCTGGACAACAACGCGTGAGTATTACGGGCGATATTATCAATAATGCGCAATCGGTAGCATTTCTAGTTACTGGAGCTTCAAAAGAAGAAAAGGTGAAAACAATCATTAATCAAGAAGAAGATTTTAGATATTATCCAGCAAGTCTTGTTTCACCACTCTCTGGAGAACTTCATTGGTTTATGGACGAAGATGCAGCAAGTGGTTTAGACGGATAGCGTAATCCCAAAGTAGTAATATGTTGTCGTAATTTATATCTTATGAAAGTAGCTAGTTGTATTGTCTTTTTTCTTTTTGCGATAACAATACACGCTCAAGATGTAATTACAGGAACACTACTAGCTACACAAGACAGTCTTGCCATCGAGAATGCCTCTGTCTATTTTAATAATACCACAATTGGCGCTATATCTAATGTGCAAGGAGATTTTAGAATTACTAGAGATAATGCGATACAAACCGAACTTATTATAAGTGTTTTAGGTTTTGAGACGCTTATTATCCCTCATAATCAACTTGGCTCTTTAGGAACTTTATATCTTAAAGAAAGTATCGACTCACTGGATGAGGTAATATTAGATGACGATACTTGGTCAAGAGAACGTAAAATGAGGGCTTTTAAAAAGCACTTTATAGGTTCTGTGTTAAATACAAAGGGTGTCAAGATTCTCAATGAAAAAGATATCCGGTTGAGATATAGCGCTACTAACGGGATGCTGTATGCAGACAGCAATGTGCCTATTAGGATTAGAAATAAAAACTTAGGGTATCTCGTATCTTATGATCTCATGGACTTTGAGGTTACTTATGAGAAAAGTCTCAATGGATTTAATATGGCAAGGAAGTCCTTTTTTGTAGGGACTGTTTTCTTTGAAAATATTAAAGAAAAAACAAGCCGTAAGATTTTAAAAAATAGATCTGCAGAATATAAAGGCTCACTACTTCACTTTTTGAGAGCGCTACGCGATCATAAACTAGTAGAAGAAAAATATAGAGTTTTTCTAGGCAAATATGAGACTGCTCCATATGCGCCTTTTAAAATAATTGCTACAGATAAAGGACATGAAGTAACCCTTCTTGAAGATGATATCCAGATTCTTTATAACCAAGACGAGCAATCTAAACTTGAAGCTACAGCTTCATTTTTTATTGATTCATTTGGAAATCATAGTCCTGTTGATGTTTTGTATACAGGCGGTGCGATGGCAGCACGTAAGGTAGGAGCAATGCTACCTCTCACGTTTGAACTTGCAGAAGAATAGTGTGCTGATTTTTCATCTTTTCGCTTAGATTATTGTTTTAAAATTACGCTTTCGCGAAAGCGTACTAATCTTCACACAACACCACTTAATATAGTATTTTTGCAATCTTAAATTTATATTATGATTGCAGTAGATAACCTTGCCGTTGAGTTTAGCGGAGACACACTTTTTGCAGATGTTTCTTTCTCTATTAATGAGAATGATAAAATTGCCCTAATGGGTAAAAACGGAGCTGGTAAGTCTACCATGATGAAAATTATCGCAGGAGCATTAAAACCTACTCGTGGTAACGTACGAACTCCTAAGGATGCAGTCATAGCATACTTACCACAGCACTTACTTACAGATGATGATTGTACGGTAATGGAGGAGGCTTCTAAGGCTTTTTCTACTGTTTTTACAATGAAGGAGGAGATGGCTCGTCTTAACAAGGAGCTTGAAACTCGTACAGATTATGAGTCTAAGGAATACATGGACATCATCACGAAGGTGACAGATCTTGGCGAGAAGTTTTATGCGATTGAGGAGGTAAATTATGAAGAGGAAGTTGAGAAAGCGTTAAAAGGACTTGGGTTTAAACGTGAGGATTTTACAAGACCTACGAGCGAATTTTCTGGAGGATGGCGCATGCGTATTGAGCTAGCCAAAATCTTACTACAAAAACCAGATCTTATCTTACTGGATGAGCCTACAAACCACGTAGATATTGAGTCTGTGATATGGTTAGAGGATTTCTTGTTGAATAAGGCAAAGGCTGTCGTTGTGATTTCTCACGATAAGGCGTTTATTGATAATATTACAAATCGTACGATAGAGGTTACAATGGGACGCATTTACGATTATAAAGCAAATTACTCACACTATCTTGAGTTACGTGCAGATCGTCGTACACATCAAATCAAAGCCTACCAAGAGCAGCAAAAATTTATTGCAGATAACCAAGCCTTTATAGATCGTTTTAAAGGAACATATAGTAAAACAAATCAAGTCTCTTCTCGTGAGCGTATGCTAGAAAAGCTTACCATCATTGAGATTGATGAGGTAGATAACTCGGCACTAGCATTGAGATTTCCACCGGCGCCTAGGTCTGGAGATTTTCCTGTAAAAGTGAAAGATCTTACTAAGAAGTATGATAATCATACGGTGTTTAGTGGTGCAAATATGGATATCGCTCGAGGCGAAAAAGTGAGTTTTGTAGGTAGAAATGGCGAAGGGAAATCAACGATGATTAAAGCCATACTTGGTGAAATCGAGGTAGAAGGTGCTTGCGAACTAGGACATAACGTAAAAGTGGGTTATTTTGCTCAAAATCAGGCTGCATTATTAGATCCAGATCTTACCGTTTTCCAAACGGTAGATGAGGTTGCCAAAGGCGATATGCGCACGCAGATTAAAAATATATTAGGTCGCTTTATGTTTTCTGGAGATAATCTAGATAAAAAGGTAAGTGTACTTTCTGGAGGAGAAAAAACACGACTAGCAATGGTGAAGTTGCTTCTTGATCCAGTAAACTTATTAATACTGGATGAGCCTACAAACCACTTAGATATAAAGTCTAAAGATGTCTTGAAAGAAGCACTACAAACCTTTGATGGAACACTTATCCTTGTTTCTCACGATCGTGATTTCTTACAAGGACTATCTAAAAAGGTATTTGAATTTAAGGAGAAGCGAGTTATTGAACACTTTGAAAGCATTGACGATTTCTTAAAAAGAAACCGTATTGAAAATCTTAAGGAAATAGATTTAATGAAGTCTTAAGTCGCTCTAGGTAACGAGCGACTTAAGACCTAAGTTTTAATACATCGTATTAGAATTTGCAGATGTTTTTGGAATTTGCTGTATAGCATCCCAGTGTTCTACGATTTTCTCATTGGAGTCAAATCTAAAAAAGTCCATCGTGATGTATTGATCATCGTCTGGCCATATTTGATGGGTATGTAAGGATACAAGGTCACCTTCGGCAATGGCGCGTACAAAGTCAATTGATTTTTCAGGATACTCAGCCTGCATTCTTTCAAAGTAAGATATGAATCCTTCGGTTCCATTTTCTACGTCGGGATTGTGCTGTATATATTCATCACCCACGTATAAAGAAACCGCCTCTCGTGGATTTCCCTCATATGCCATTTTGTAAAAAGCGATGGCATTTTCTTTCATGGTTTCGGTTTTAGACATGATGTGGCTTTTAATGATTAAACTGCTTCCCATCATTTACTTCGACCCAATATCCATCTGGATCTTGGAAGTATAGTTGGCGTACTTTATCTGGACGTGTTGAAATTTGGTTAGCACTTCCTGGCCAGTCGTAGTAGTTGAGGTTTCGTTTTTCTATGCTTTCGCGAAAGCGGTCAAAATCACCTACAGCAAGGGCTATGTGAACTCCTTTAGGTATTTTCTTATCAAGACTATCTACTTGAATAATATGTAATTCTTGCGATGATCCTAGTCTAAACCATCTTATATGCGGCTCCTCTGTACCATCTTTAATTTCCTTCAAACCAAAGACCTCTTGATAAAAAGCCACACTTTCATCCAGATCTGCTACGTTAATCGCATAATGATCTATCGCAACTTGAAATCCTGACGCTGAGTCTAGATTAGTGGGTGTTGTACTTGTTTTTTCTGCACATGAGAAAAAACATAACGCAGTAACTGTAAGAGCTACTGCGTTTGTAAATAATTTATTAGTCATCATTATTTTCCTTGGTTTACTGGCGGTGGTCCTGCTGGTACAATCGCTTCGTACACGGCATCGCCTTTACGTTCCTTATATTCTGCTTTAACTTCGTTTACAAGCGTAGGATCTTCAAAAAGATCAAGCATCGTCATGCTCATTGCTTTACTAGCATATGTCATTCCTTTATGACCAATAGACATCCCTCCACAAGCCACGACAGCCCATGAGTGCCACGGTGTATCCTTAGGAGCAGTGGTAACGCCAAGGTTAATATTTGCTACATTCCAGCTCACATCACCTACATCTGTACTACCGCCACCTGGATTTTCTCTAGTCGCTTCAAGTGGTTTGATAGTGCTATCCATACCTACCTGAGGCTTTCCAGTTACTTCTTGAATTTTTTTACCAAAGGCAATTTCTTCTGGCGTATAATTAATAGGTCCTAGAAGCTCAAGATTGTTTTGCATTACTGCTCCACCAGTTCTATTGACGAGTACTTCATAAATCCCAGAAATAAGAGACACTTTATAATCTACATCGGCAAGGATGGCCGCGCCCTCTACCATTTCTTGTAAGCGTTCATACACGGGCATCATCCCTTTACGTTCTGTGTCGCGCACTCGCATCCATAGACGCGAGTAATCTGGAACTACATTTACCACTTGACCACCATCTTGTATGTGGTAATGCATGCGCACGGTAGGCTTTACGTGCTCACGATAATAGTTTACACCTGTTGTGTAAATTTCAAGCGCATCAGAGGCAGAGCGTCCATTCCATGGGTCTGCACTGGCGTGTGCTGCTTGACCAAAGAATTCTATTTTAAAATCTACCAGCGCGAGAGAGCTTTGTACATCTGCTTTCATTTCTGCTGCTGGGTGCCAAGAAATATTTACATCTACATCATCCCAGAGACCTTCACGCACCATCCATATTTTCCCAAAGAACTTTTCTTCAGAAGGTGTTCCCATAAATTTTACGGTTCCTTTGATTTTTCCGGCTTCTATTTGTTCTTTAATGGCAATGGCAGCACCTAAACTCGCTGCGCCAAACATATTGTGACCACAGCCATGACCAGGCTCGCCTTCGTTAAGCGGATTCTTTGTTGGCTCAGTTTTTTGAGAAAGTCCTGGCAGTGCATCAAACTCTCCCAAAACACTAATTAGAGGGCTTCCAGATCCATACGTAGCAACAAAAGCTGTAGGCATTCCTGCAACGCCACGATCTACTTTAAATCCATTTTTCTCAGCATAACTTGCAAGAATTTCAGCCGACTGGGTTTCTTCAAAAGCAGTCTCGGCGATAGACCATATCTCATCAGAAATGCGGATGAGTTCTTTTTCATGTTTTTCAACAGAGGCAATTACTGCTTGTTTGTTTTTTGATAGTTTTTGAGCAGAGACGCTTAGCGTGATTATACTCAAAACGTAGAGGAGTGTCAATTTTTTCATTAAAGTCTAACATTTTGGTTGGTAGCTTCTAAGATACACAAAATCAAAACTCCAGAAAATGATATCGTTACGACAGGTTAGTATTTATCACTCCATACCATAATACTGCAGCCCACGCCCAACATATAATCGCATATATAACTCTCAGAATATGTACAGAATGTAGTTTGTTGCTTAGAAAGTGCCAAGCAAGTCCAGCCCAGATAAAGCCAAAAGACCAAAACATCCCAACACCTATAGTTGCTGGCCATACCCAATCGCCTGTCCAATCATTAAGGGTGGGATAGGAGGTAAATAAGAATGAAACGGGATAATACAGTAACGCTCCTAGAATTCCCATACTAAAGAGTCCCATAGGAAGTATTGCTACAAAAGCTATGATGGAGAATCTGGTAGTGTATGATAAGGACTTCCAGAAAGTGAGTATGGGTGCTAGCATGGTTGATTGTTAGCTACTAATATATGAAAAGTAAGCTTTCGCGAAAGAATAATGAAGAAAGGTTACAGCAACATACTAGTATTATTTGGAGTTATGTGTAATCTTTTTAAGGAAGCCGTTACTTGTTATAAGGGTAAACCTATATTATTTAAAGTTTGAAATTAGCTAAGCTCTAGCAGGGTTGGAGTGTGGATATGTAGTCTAACGGATGTTTTATTTCAAAGTACTTTCAAAAACTCCTATATATTCTAAAACCTCAGTTGATTTTAATTTAGATTTTTGACTATTTATTCCCTTTTCAAATATTAAAACAAGTACTTTCTTGTTTAGTTCTGTTTTTAAATGTTTTATGCTTTCTGGGTTTTGTATCATTCCACATAGATATTCAAATTTGTTACCCTCAGTAATTGTTTCAATAAAATCTCCATCCAAATAACAGTTTAAATCAGATTTCATTTTCCATTTTGGATTACTATTTTCCCATATTTCGTAATCTCTATCAGATACAGATTCATCAGGTTCAGGTTCCCAATATGATTCAGTATATGATGTAGCGTCTTTTCTAGTTTTAAACTCTCCTAAAAAAACGTGTACCTTCATATTTTTGATATTTTTCTCAAATTTATGTACTATAGCCCATGATATAAAAGAAATACCCTTCCTAATAGCTAAAGGAACTCCTGATTCGTTTTAAAATCTGTTCCCGTTTATTCGATCTAAATATATAATGAATTGGCATAGAGAGCGAAGCGCTTAAAAATGTGTTTTTAACAAGCACATTTTCGCGAAAGTGTAAAAAGAAAACTATACGATACCGCCATTTGTGTATAGTACTTGGCTAGAGACCCATTTTGACTCGTCACTTACCATAAAGAGAACTGCTTTAGCAATATCTTCTGGTTGTGCTAGTCTGTTGAATGGGGATTTACTTTTAAGTTGCTCTATAAAGTCGGCAGATTTGCCTTCTAGAAATAAATCGGTTTCTGTTGGGCCAGGAGCAATACAGTTTACAGAAATACCGCGTCCTATCTCTTGACTTACTACTCGCGTCATTTGCTCAACAGCAGCTTTGGTAGCCGAGTAAATAGCGTAGCTGGGCAACATCATTTTTGTAGTACTAGATGAAAAATTAAGGATAGTTCCGTTGTCAGAAAGTTCGTGGTATGCTCGTTGCATGGTGTTAAAAACACCTCTCACATTTACATCAAATTGTGATGTAAAATCATCTTGCTCAATATCTTGAAAAGGTTTGTTTTTCATAATGCCCGCACAGTTGATAAGCACATCTACTTTACCGTAATGAGCAATGGTTTTATCAAATAACGCTTGTACATCTTCTGGATTACTTACATCTGCTTTTATAGCAATCGCATCACCGCCGTTTTCTTTGATAGTTTCTAATGTTTCAGAAGCCTCCTTATCGCTTGATGCATAGTTAATGACCACTTTTGCGCCATGTGCTGCAAGTAGTTTTGCTGTCGCGCTGCCTATCCCTTTTGATGAACCTGTGATGAGTATTACTTTATTAAGTGAGTTAGTCATGGTTTTCGGTTTTAAGTGTATAGGTATTAAGAAGTTGGTACACAGCAATTATAAGCAAAGCTATGGCAATATATACGAGCATCATTTTAGGCTCGGGACGTATTAAATACTCCGTAAGTAGGCCTCCCAGCATTGTTCCCGTTAGTAGTAAATAACCTAAAATATGAGTAACCTCTCTTTTTCTTGTAAGCGTAAGCGAGAGTATAAGTAGTATAGCCGTTATTAACTCTACAAACCCCGTCACGTATCTCGCAATGTTGTTAGGAATTCCTATGACCTCATTAAAATTAGAAAAACCTTTAACGCTTTGTTCAAGGCCTATCAGTTTTGGTAATGCAAAATACCCTATTGCCACAATGGTTATTATGGTTAGTATTTTTGCTATAGTTGTTGTTTTCATAATTATTTTTAAAACAAATCTCTAGTAAGTACGAGACGCGTCAAAAGTAATTATGTGTTCTTTATGAAAATTTTGGCAGCGTTGTTAAACCTATTTTATTTTGTAAGGTTTTTGAATTTTACTACCTATGTAGTTGCGCTTTCGCGAAAGCGTACTAAGCCACCGCTTCCTTATACGTCTTCAAACAACGCTCTCTAGCTTCTTTGTGATCTACCATTTTCTCAGGATACTTATCTGTGTCATGCTCTGGAATCCACTTTGAGATGTATTCTTTTTGCTTGTCAAATTTATCCACCTGCGTCATAGGATTAAATATGCGGAAGTAAGGTGCTGCATCCACTCCAGAACCTGCTGCCCACTGCCAGTTTCCTACGTTTGAACTCATGTCGTAATCCAATAATTTTTCAGCAAAATAGGTTTCTCCCCATCGCCAGTCTATAAGTAAGTGTTTGCACAAAAAGCTCGCCACCAGCATACGCACTCTATTATGCATATATCCCGTAGCGTTGAGCTCGCGCATACCAGCATCTACTAGTAAGTAACCAGTTTCACCATTTTTCCACTTCTCAAATTCATCTTCGTTATTGCGCCAGTCTATACGGTCGTATTTTGATCTGAAGGCTTTATCCTTTGTATGTGGAAAGTGATACAGAATTTGCATAAAAAACTCCCTCCATATGAGTTCGCTCCAGAAAATCTCATTGGTTTCAGCGATGGCTTTTTTCATCATTTTACGCACACTCACCGTCCCAAAACGCAAATGCGGACCTAAATGTGAGGTGCCATCTTGCGCAGGGAAGTTGCGTGTATCTTCATAATTCTGGATAAGAGTAGGAGTGACGTCATACTCAGGAACTTCAATAGATGATTTTTCAAACTCCATGTCTGATAAACTCAGATTAGGCAGGCGACTGTGTTCTATAAGATTGTGGAGATGCTGGGAAGTATAGTGTATGGTAAGATCTTTATCTGCATCAAAGCGTTCTTTCCACTTATTCTTAAACGGTGTGTAGACTACGTAAGGATCACCATCGCCTTTAACCACCTCGTCTTTTTCAAAAATCACTTGATCTTTGAAGGTCTTGAATTCAATATCATTTTCTTCTAGCAATGAAGTAATCGCTTCATCTCTCTCCTTTGCATATGGCTCATAATCACGATTTGTAAAAACCGTAGTAATCTCATAATCTTTACTAAGCTGCTTGAAAATCTTTTCTGGCGTGTCATAATACATGGCTAGCGAGCTACCATACTCATCCTGCAATGTGCTGCGCATTCTTTGGAGCGTTTCAAAAATGAACGTCACACGAGCATCATCTTTTGGTAATTTATCGAGAATTTCTTTATCAAAAATGAAGATAGGAAGTACTGGTAGATCACCTTTTAGTGCTTCAAGAAATCCTACGTTATCATCTAATCGTAAATCACGACGAAACCAAAAAATATTTACTTTATTACTGCTCATAGTTGTTGCATAAGAAAGCTCAAAGATACTAATCGCATCTCTGAGCCTTGTGAAAATGAGTTTTACGCTTTCGCGAAAGCGTACCACCCATTATTAATAAATGTAGGGGTTTAATTTACGTTAAGCGTGCTCATTCCTCCATCTACACCAATCACTTGTCCAGTTATCCAAGAGCTCTCATCACCTAATAAAAAGGCTGCGATATTTGCAATGTCTTGGCTAGTACCTACGCGTTTAAGTGGGTGACGAGCGTCCATCATTTCTTTTTTCTTGTCATTGCTCAGTAACCTTTTGGCAAGTGGAGTATCTGTAAGCGATGGAGCAATCACGTTTACTCTAAGCTTTGGAGCATACTCGGCTGCTAGTGCTTTTGCAAAACCTTCGATAGCGCCTTTTGCTGCCGCTACACTCGTGTGGAAAGGCATACCTACCTTTACTGCTACGGTACTAAAGAATACTAAACTCGCTTGCTCAGATTTCTTTAAATGTTCCATAACCTGATGCACCACTTTAATCATGCTCAAAAAGTTAAGCTCCATGTCATCCCTAAAAGTGTCTACACTCAGCATTTTAAAAGGCTTGAGGTTGATGGTCCCAGGGCAGAATACAAAACCATCGATATGATCCGGCAGCTGACTCAAATCTAGTTCATCCTTTTCTGTGTCGTACTCGATGTAATTTACATCAAGATTTCCAAGATTTTCATTGGTACGCGATGCTACGTATACAGTGTGATCGTGGTGTAATTTGCTGGCTATTTCAAAACCAATCCCGTGACTTCCTCCTATTAATAGTATATTCTTTCCCATAATATTGTTTGTTATTGCGGTAATGCAGTTATGCGATTATATCTTGTTTTAAAGTTGTGGTAGTATCTGTAGGAGCTTTGTACACTCCAAATTTTTCTTCTAATGCTTTCTTTCTATATTCAAAAATCTCATCAAGCTTAGGTTGCACGAGATAGGGATGTGCTAGTCTTCCCAAAAATCCTGCAGGTACAGCATAGTCTACAATGTCTTCCATCTCTACACCTCCCGGTATTGCTTTGATAAAGTGCTTGTGATGCCATAATGCATATGGACCATATTTTTGCTCATCTACAAAGTACTCTCCTTCTTTTACACTTATAATCTCTGTCACCCACTTCATCTTAATATTAGAAATAGGAGTTACCGTATATTGTATGAGCTGTCCTGCATATACAGGTCTATCTGCACCAGATAAGATATTAAAGTTCATATATGATGGCGTGATGGTGCCTAGATTACGGGCATTTGATAAGAAATTCCAAGCCTCCTCCACAGAGATAGGAACATTTTGCTTGGTATGTATTTGGTAGATTTTCATAGGCTCTTTATTGAAAGTTTAAAAATACAATCAAAATGTTTAATTACAAGCGCATAAAGGTTAAACAAAAATTAAATTAAAATAACTTTCGGTTTCCAGACTTATGAGTTGAGGACTTCAGAGGTACGTTAAGTAGGCGGCTGCGTCAATAGTGAGTGCAAAATTTCAAACAAATTATATGAATAAACAGTAGTAATCCTTTTTAAGAGAATGCGTTGATATTAAGATTTTGTTAACACTTAGCCTTTGAGAACGCCTTATTTTTGTGAGAGACTTTTTCGCGAAAGCGTAAAAAGCACCTTAACTAATAAAACAACAATGATGAAAAAATTACTTTTTGTAGCTTTCTTAGGTCTTATGACTGCTGGAGTTACTGCACAAATTGACACACCAGCACCTAGCCCAGCGGCCAAAGTGATGCAAGTTGTAGGTCTTACAGATGTTACACTAGAATACTCACGTCCAGCTATGAGAGGACGTACTATTATGGGAGATCTAGTTCCTTACGGTGCAATGTGGCGTACGGGAGCAAATGCAAATTCTACAGTAAGTTTTTCTACTCCAGTAACAGTAGGAGGGAAAGAGCTTAAAGCAGGTTCTTATGCTATATACACAAAGCCTATGCAAGATGCATGGGAAGTATATTTTTATACAGATACAAGCAACTGGGGAACTCCAGCAACTTGGGATGAAAGTAAAGTAGCAGCTACGTTTACAGCAAAAGTGCAGACTACTAATATGGCTGCAGAGTCATTTACTATGGGCATCAACCACATTAATAATGATGGTGCACACTTAACAATGCAGTGGGATAAAACGTATGTTGCAGTACCTTTTAATGTACCAGCAAACGAGACTGTAATGGCTCAGATTGATAAAATGATGGGTGGAGCGGGCGTGGGCGATTACTATGCAGCAGCAGTATACCTTTCAAGCACTGGGCAATCTCTAGAAAAAGCCAACACTTATATGGAGAAAGCAATGGCTATGAACAAAGACCCTAAGTTCTGGCAACTACGCCAGCAGTCTTTATTACTTGCAAAAGTGGGCAATAAAAAAGGTGCTATCAAGGCAGCAAAAGCATCTCTAGAAGGAGCTAAGAAAGCAAAGAATCAAGATTATATCAAGATGAATATGGACTCTCTAAAAGAATGGGGAGCTATGTAAATTATTCTTTTTCGCTTTCGCGAAAATAGGAAAGCCCTCACTAGAGGGCTTTTTTTATGTACAATAGTTCAAAAGCAACATATTTTACGAGTAAAAAGAGCGACCCATTATCTATCTAACTTCGCAGCTCTTTGTATCTTTGTGTAACTTTTAAAAACAAATTATGAGTTCATACGATGTAGCCGTTATAGGCTCTGGTCCTGGTGGGTATGTTGCAGCAATACGCTGTGCACAACTAGGAATGAAAACTGCAATTATAGAAAAATATAGTACACTAGGAGGAACATGTCTTAACGTAGGGTGTATCCCTTCTAAGGCGCTTCTAGACTCATCACACCACTATGAAGATGCCATCAAGCACTTTGAAGAGCACGGTATCGAGGTAGGTGATGTAAAATTTAACCTAGAGAAAATGATCTCGCGCAAGCAAGGTGTTGTAGATACTACTACAAAGGGTATCGAGTTCTTGATGGGTAAAAATAGCATAGACGTTTATCAAGGGGTAGGTTCTTTTAAAGATGCTACGCATATCAATATCACAGGAGAAAAGAACGAAACTATTGAGGCAAAAAATACCATTATTGCCACAGGTTCTAAGCCTAGTACATTACCTTTTATCACACTAGATAAAGAGCGTATCATTACTTCTACAGAGGCGTTAAAACTTCCAGAAGTACCTAAGCACCTTGTTGTGATAGGTGGAGGAGTGATAGGTCTTGAGCTTGGACAAGTATACAAGCGTCTAGGTGCAGAAGTAACCGTAGTAGAGTATATGGATCGCATAATCCCTACTATGGATAGTGCGCAAAGTAAAGAACTACTTAAAGTCTTCAAGAAGCAAAAAATGAAATTTGCACTTTCTCACGGTGTTACTGCTGTAGAGAGAAACGGAGATGAGGTTACTGTAAAAGCTACAGATAAGAAAGGTAAAGAAGTTGAGTTTAAGGCAGATTACGTGCTTGTAGCCGTAGGACGTCGTGCTTATACAGATGGTCTTAATCTTGATGCCGTAGGTATCAAGACAGATGAGAGAGGAAAAGTTGAGGTAAACGAGCACTTGCAAACTAATGTGTCAAACATTTATGCAATAGGAGACGTGATAAAAGGAGCGATGCTCGCTCACAAAGCCGAAGAAGAAGGAACACTCGTTGCCGAAATCATGGCAGGTCAAAAACCTCACATTGATTATAACTTAATTCCAGGTGTTGTGTACACATGGCCAGAGGTTGCCTCTGTAGGTAAAACCGAAGAGCAACTTAAAGAAGCTGGAGTAGCATACAAGTCTGGACAGTTCCCTATGCGTGCACTAGGACGTAGCCGCGCAAGTGGTGATACCGATGGATTTGTAAAAATCCTTGCAGACAAGGAAACAGATGAGGTACTAGGAGTACATATGGTAGGAGCTCGTGTAGCAGACTTAATTGCTGAAGGTGTAACCGCAATGGAATTCCGTGCAAGTGCAGAAGATATTGCACGCATGAGCCACGCACACCCTACTTATGCAGAGGCTGTAAAAGAAGCAGCACTTGCTGCAACCGAGGATCGCGCATTACATATCTAGTCACCACTAGATTTATAGAATAAAAAACCTGCTAGTGATAGCAGGTTTTTTTTGTTTGTGGGTTTGTAAATAAACAAGGAGCTACAGTTGTTCTATTAATTTTTTGATTCTAATGAATTGTTTATCTTTTTCTAAAGGATTTATTTTGTTGAATGAAAGCTGAGAAATATTTTGATTTAGAACATTTATTTTTTGAAGCATAGGCTCAATATATTTCATAAAATGACCGAAGTGCTGTTCTATATCTGAATAGTTCGAAGCTAATTTATAACCAGGTTTTCCTGAATGACTAATTATAAATAAGCCCTCATAACGTAAATCTCTAATAAGAAGTCTTAATTTATCTTCATTAATCGTTTTTGAAAAGTTTTTTAAGTAATCAATTAACTCGTAGCTAGGTACAAGTCTATCTGAGTCAATTTTTGAATTTGTATATAAGTATTCCAGTAATCTTCTTTTTAAAGCATCTTCACTTTTCTCAGAAGTTTTTAAGTAATTTTTTAAGGATTCTAAATTTAATGTACTTATTTCTTCACTAAGTATCTTAGTTTTTGAAGTTTCTTTTTTCGTAATCTTAAGATATGGAAAGTAGCTTACAGACATTCGTGTGTGTAAAATCTGATAAATTTTATCACTATTTGAATTATAATTACTCAAGCAAAATAATCTTCCTAATGAACCTGCAATTATATCCGCAAATTGGACTAATTTCTCATCAGTTTTATCATCAGAAAGTTCAAATGTACGATCTGGGTTGAAAAGATCTCTTTGAGTGCCATAATTGTCAATGAATTGAGATAGTTCTGTTTTGAAGCTATCAGAACCTAATCTATCTAAGTGTATGTTATATGAGTTGTATAGGTTATTATATTTGCTGATTAATAGTTTTTGGAAATATTTGTAAAACGTTTTTTTGAACTTTAGTCCTCCCTTTTCTTGATCTAGTTTACTTTTGTCAATAACTAAAACGTCAATAGTAAAATCTAAATTCTCTACTAAATAATTTAATATATCTAATCTCTTTTGAAAGTGTTTTTTATCTCCGATATTTTTTGATTTGATATCACTACCTAGTCTAAATTTTGCGCAAATTTCACTCCTTAATATTCTTGCCTTTTCAATACTTGATTCAGGTATAATAACTGAAGCATAAACGAAGTGACTAAATGTGCCTTTTTTAGAAAGATTCAAATGTGAGTTTCCAAATTCATCGATAAAAATTTTTGCTTTTTCCAATAGTTTACTTTGATTAATTTAATTAAAAGGGTTTGTGTTCTTTTCCTAAATATACAACCAGAAATACCTATTAAGCTTAATGTGAGTTTCTTACTTACCAAGTGTTATTAACATATAACACGATTTTTTAGTAAATGCAATCTTTGATCCAACTCATAAAACATCAACCCAAAAAAAGAGCTAAACACATTGTGTTTAGCTCTTTTTAAATCGTTCTCAAACTTTAATAGTACCTTGAGTTTATATCGTATTATTTAATAGCCTTTACTGTAAAAACTAAACTACCTGTAGTAATGTTAGCATTAGTAACATTTGCTAGTCGTACTCTTGCAGTGTTTGCTGCAGTGATAACGCAACTCCACATTAATCCTGCAGGAGGTAGTGTTTGAGGAGCGCAATTGCAAGCCATTCCTACTCTCGCACCTGTAACCGTAATATTTGCTGAATCAAAAGTGCTTCGTCCATTGATGGTAGTAGATATTGTCGTGGACGTGCTGCGACTTCCTAAGACAACTTCATCACGAGTGTCTGTATTATCAGTAATATACACGCTTGTTCCATCATATTCTATCGCACCTCTTTCTGGTGTAGTCATGATGGTTCCTTGACTTAGCTTTATAGGTGCAGATTGTGCTGCTGTCGTACCTGGTCTTATGTGTAAGGTTGCAGTAGGGTTTGCTTCAGAAAGTCCAGTATTACCCGTGCTTCTTACAATTATGCGTTCACGTTGAGTAGTAGCACCTTGAGGTGTAGTATTAATTACAAAACGAGATGGCGTATTTCCTGGAGAGGCCATGCCGTCCATATAAAATCTAAAACCACCTATTTCTTGTATACCATTACCATCGTGAGTTTTTGCTATAAATGAACCAACTTCACCATTACTAGCAAGTGCTGTTGGACTATCTAGTGTTCCTCCTGTATTGTATACAATTACATTAGGTGGGTTAGTATTTGCACTTGTAATTTGAAAATCATTATCTCCAGGGCCTCTAAACTCAAAGCGTTCTATAGGATCTTCTGTCCCAAAACCTATACGACCATCATCTGTAATCACGATTTGTGTTCCTGTTGTGCTTGCTTGAGATGCAAAGATTAAATCATCTCCAGATGCGTTTATGCCATCTCTCCATTCATCTGCAAAACCTACCCATCTTGTTTGCGAGTGATCCCAGTAATAAAAGCCACGATTATCAGAACCGTCTGTAGTATTTAAAAAGACTAAAATACCATCTTGATCTGCTGTAGGGTCTACAACAGGAAAAGCCTGCACTCTCGGGATTAAGATTCCATCTGTATTACTAGGTAGGGCTTCGTTACTAGCTGTAATGTCAAGAGTACTAGCAGGTGACGTAGTATTTATTCCTACTTGGCCAAAGGACTGTATTGAACAAAGTAATGAAGCAACTAAGAGGACTGTTGTAGTAAATTTCATAGCAATAGACTTGGGTTAACCAGTCGTAAAAATAGTAATTGACTGTAAGTCAGTAATTCAAAAGTGAGTTTTTTCGATATAATCATAATTACTCTCGATTAACTACCTAGGTGGCTGTTGCATAGGGTTTAAAACATTGGAATAGACAGTTCTGTAAGAGGTAAAAGCTTTTAATTAAGGTGTAATTACGACTAGAAAATGAATTTTAATAGGAGTCTCAATTTTCAAGTATTTTGAACACCAAACGAGATTTAAAATAAGGTCGTTTTGTATTTTTGCACCTCCTAAAAAGAGCATTTATGTGGTACAGACGCCTCCTTAAAATATCCATTATATTTCTATACTTAATTATCATTGCAGGAGCGGTGGTGCGTATGACGGGAAGTGGTATGGGATGTCCAGACTGGCCGCAGTGTTTTGGTTATCTGGTGCCACCTACAGAGGAGAGTGAGCTGCGATGGGAACCTAACCATCTGTATGAAGACGGACAAGTAATCATACTAGAGGAATCCTTGCGTATTGCTCCTACAGATTTTACTTCTGGAGAGACTTTCAACGAGGCAAACTGGGATACTTATGATAAGCACGACTATGCTAGTTTTAACGTATGGCATACTTGGATAGAGTATATAAACAGGCTTGTAACTGCACTTGCAGGAATCCCTATGTTACTTATGGTTATCCTTGCTTTCTGGTATTGGAAAGGTAATAAATGGCTCATTTTTGCCACGTTCATGGTGTTACCTCTCATGCTTTTTCAAGCATGGCTAGGGAAGCAAGTGGTAGATTCAAATTTACTTCCTGTGAAGATTACGATTCACATGATAGCGGCGTTATTTATTGTAGCCTTATTGTTATTCTTATGGTGGAAATCTCAGATCAAGGAAGGTATGCAGGATGCGCTTTCGCGAAAGCGTATTTATGATCCTCGTTTTAAGAACTTAATAATCATAGCAAGTATTCTCACGCTTGTACAGATTGCGCTGGGAACTCAAGTACGTCAATATGTAGACGAGCGCGTTGCT
The DNA here is from genome assembly GCF_000355805.1 of Dokdonia sp. PRO95. Classification (NCBI taxonomy): domain Bacteria; kingdom Pseudomonadati; phylum Bacteroidota; class Flavobacteriia; order Flavobacteriales; family Flavobacteriaceae; genus Dokdonia; species Dokdonia sp. PRO95. The sequence continues at coordinate 3,162,028 of NZ_CM001837.1, read as the reverse complement.
CAAGTAGGCTATGAAGCAAAAGAGTTATGGCTTAACCCTGCAACCCTTTGGTTTTATGTGCACAGATCTTTTTCAATACTCGTAACGTTATTAAATCTTTATATTTTCTGGCGTAGCAGAAGCCTATCACTAGGTCATACCAAGTTGCTTAACTGGGTGCTTATTTTTATAGCTCTTGAGGTTGTTACTGGGATTGCCATGTACTATATAGATTTTCCATTTGGTACGCAACCTTTACACCTTGTGATCTCGTCACTATTATTTGGCGCACAATTCTACGTATTGTTAGAAAGTTTCCCAAAAAGGGGAGCTGTCTCTCCTGCGTAGTTGTTTAAAACCAATTATCTTTACCATCTTAAAAATTTTACAATGATTTACCGTTTTAGAGCAATTCTAGACACAGAGGAAGACGTTTTTCGCGATCTTGAAATTGAAGCAACAGATACTCTTGAAGATTTACATAATGCTATTAATCAGTCTTTTGGGTTTGATGGGGCAGAGGTTGCCGCTTTTTACTTGAGTGATGATACATGGATGCAAGGAGAGGAGTTTGCACAATTTGAAATGGGAGAAGGTGAGAGCCAGCTTCGTATTATGAATGAGACATCGCTAGATGGTCTTCTAGGAGAGCACCAGACACGTCTTATCTATGTGTATGACTTTTTAAATATGTGGCGTTTTCTAGTAGAACTGGCCGAAATTACAGAGCCAGAAGATGGAATGACGTATCCTAATCTTATGTATGTACAAGGTCAAGTACCAGATCAAGCACCAGAGTTTGAAATGGAAGATCAAGATCTAGGAGCAGAGGACGACGATGATGATGAGTTTAATGATGACTATAACATCGACGACTTTGACGATCTTAGTTTTGATGAAAACTGGAATTAGGCTTTTTTTAAACGTGCCAATTATTATGTGTTTACTACTGTAATCACATTACTAACAACTTAAACCTACAGATGATAAACTTATATAGTGCCCAGATAGAATCACTTTCCATTCACCGTGTTGGGAATAAAGGTAAAGCAGAAGGGCTTTTTGTATCTCAAGATCCATATCCACTAAGCGACGAACTTACGCCACTTATTAAGGAGTTTTTCTTTAAGCCTTTTCGTGAGAAAGAGGAGAATTATTATAAGTTCTTTCATGAGCAAGACATTGAGTTTAATACGCTCTTTGGACTTGCAAAGAAAATTTTTGATAATCCTAGCGGTACTCACTTACTTTCTGAAGATATCGCAAAGCATCTCTATGCTCAAAGTGACCACCCACATATTAAGCCGGGAGAATTATACATCGTTCACTTAGAAGGGGTACAAATAGATAACTTGAAAACAGACGCGATAGGTATCTTTAAGAGCGAGTTAAAACAAGATTTCTTACAGTTTCGCGAAAGCGGGACAAACCTCGAGATGATTCTTGAGCAAGGGATTAACCTTAATAAACTTGATAAAGGGTGTTTAATCTTTAACCATAAAGAAGAGGAGGGGTACAAAGTACTCTCTGTAGATTCTAATCGCTATGATACAAAGTACTGGCTAGAGAATTTCTTAGGTGTAGAGATTTTTGAAGACGAAACTTTTTACACGAAGAAGTACTTAAAATTTTGTCAAGACTTTGCAAAAGACGTTGTACTACCAGCAGAGGATAAAAAGGAAGAAGTGCTGTTTATGAACCGTGCAGTAAATCACTTTGCAAAAAATGACACCTTTGATGAGTCGGCTTTTATGAATGAGGTGATTGAAAATCCAGATCTGATACCAGAGTTTCGTAATTATAAAACAGAGCAATCTCCAAAATATAAAATAGAAGATCTCACCGATTTCTCTATAAGCAACAAGGCCGTAACAGCCCAGCGCAAAAAGATAAAAAGTCTTATCTCACTTGATACCAATATTCAAATTAAGCTAGACTTTGTAAATGGAGAAAGTGCAGAGAAGTTTGTTGAAAAAGGATGGGATGAAGAAAAGCAAATGTATTATTACTTAGTGTACTTTAATAAAGAACAGAAGTAGTAAGAACTTTTAAATACTAGAAAAGCGTAGCACTTTGTGCTACGCTTTTTTTTATGCACTAGTTACTAGTGGTTAGATTTCTTTTATAAGTCTCTTTAAACTAATGTCTTCGTAGTTACGTTTTACAAATTCTAGGGCCGCTCTCAGTATAGCTCCCATATTTGCTGCACGTCTAAATTTCATATCATTTGTGAAGTCGTAAATATCTGCTCGCAATTGTTTTACATGGTCGCGTGGTGAGATATTATCTGTTGCCATTACCCTAAGCAATCTAGTGAGACGTTTTTTACCATTAATAATACGCTTTGCTAGTAGTGCTCTCTCCTCATTGCGATATTGCTCTATAGATCTATTATCTAAGCGTTTTGCAACAAGCCTAACAAGTTTTATATTTTCTTTAAAAATTGCAGGTTGGTACACTTTAAAGTTACCTTCATAACACTGCTGGTCAAAATCTATAGCCCGTATTTTATAGCGAACTAAGTCAAAATCATGGGTTGGTATAATCACATAATTATAAGCTCTCATATCGCCTAATAAGGTAATCATACAGCGCTCATTAAACTTTACAAATTCTTTGGCTATTTGGGCAAGTCCTAAGTCATCACAATCTTTAAGGTGTTCATTGATAAATTCGTCACCAGGAATACCAGCAATATGCTCTTCAATGAGCGTATTTTTATAAACTAAAAAATTTATTCTGTTAGGAGAAAGTATGTGCTCTAGTTCTAGTCCATAAATTCTACTCGCGTCTGCTTGTTTTACATAAAAGTATACGTAGTTATTATTGTACACATTTAAAACTTTGATGCGAAAAGGCTTAGAGTTTCCAAATGTACAGTAGTCTATGCCGGCTATCTTTAAGTAGTCGAAGATGTTTTCATTACCATCAGAGTGTAGTTGGGTATATATACTTTTGAGATTGTATTCAATTTCATTTTGTTCAAACTCGGGGTAGTACACGCGTATCCATAGCGTGTCATTATCTTCCTTGTCATAAACCGTAATACCACCAGAAAAGCGTAAAAGATCTTCATAAGAAATAGAAACCTTTGTAGTCCTTCCATAATTATCTAGATAAGCTAAGAGCTTCTCATTTACAGGGAAGGAAGGTTTCTTCTTTGACATTAACTTTTTCTCCATGGGGTGTATGCTTTTTAGTAAAGATACTAAAGGCTTGTAACAAATACTGGAGACAGACGTCTTGTAAACACTAGCAATCAAAAAACAACCAAGATATTGGAAACTATTTTAACGATTAACAATCTCACGAAGCATTACGGCCATGTGAAGGCGGTAAATGATCTCTCGTTTACGATAGAAAAAGGAAACGTGTACGGAATTCTAGGACCTAACGGAAGTGGTAAATCTACTACCTTAGGAATGGTGCTTAATGTGGTAAACCCCACAGCAGGAACCTTTCACTGGTTTGACGGGACAGATACTACACACAATGCCTTAAAGAAAGTAGGAGCAATTATAGAGCGTCCTAATTTTTACCCATACATGACCGCAGCACAAAATCTTGCTTTAGTTTGTAAGATTAAAGATGTCTCACCAGATAAAATACAAGAAAAGCTTACTGTTGTAGGTCTACTAGATCGCATGCACAGCAAGTTCAGTACGTATTCCCTTGGGATGAAACAGCGTCTAGCTATTGCTTCTGCATTACTCAATGATCCTGAGATTTTAATTCTAGACGAACCTACTAATGGTTTAGATCCTCAAGGAATACACCAGATAAGAGAGATTATAAAAAACATCGCAGCAGGTGGAACTACCATTCTCTTAGCTTCTCACTTACTAGACGAGGTTGAAAAAGTATGTACGCATGTTGTAATCTTACGTAAAGGAGTAAAACTTTATGCTGGTCGTGTAGATGCTATGAATGCAAGTCATGGGTTCTTTGAGCTACGCTCAGACGATCTTACATTGCTAAAAACCTATTTAGAGAGTCATTCAGACTTTGGAGAAGTGAGTATTAAAGATGATCTCCTCACGGGGTTCTTAACAAATCCGCTTGACGCGAAAACGTTAAATACCCAACTACACCAGCAAGGGATAGTACTTACGCACCTAGTGAAACGTAAAGAAAGCCTTGAAGAGCAATTCCTTGAATTAACTAAAAACTAACCAACCAGATGTTACGACTACTTACCATAGAATATCATAAACTCAAGCACAGTAAAACGTCGCGAGTACTCATCATAGGCTACTTTATTTTACTATCGGCAATAGCATTGCTTGCCTCTATAAAATTTAATCTTTTTGGAGCCGAATTCCGCCTTGCAGATCAGGGTATATTTAACTTCCCGTACATCTGGCATTTTAACACCTATATTGCGGCAATACTTAAATTCTTTCTTGCCGTGGTGATTGTATCCATGACGGCAAATGAGTATAGCAATAGAACACTAAAGCAAAACCTTATTGATGGATTAAGCAAGAAGGAGTTTATACTCTCTAAGTTTCTTACAGTTGTTGTGTTTTCGGCAGTGTCTACCATATTTGTAGCAGTAATGAGTCTTATTTTAGGCTTTGCATTTTCAGACTTTACAGAAGCATCTATCGTTTTTTCTGATATGGAGTACTTACTGGCATTTTTTATCAAGCTAGTTGCATTCTTTTCGTTTTGTCTCTTTTTAGGGATACTTATAAAGCGTTCGGCTTTTGCATTAGGTTTTCTACTTATGTGGTATTTCTTTGAAGGTGTAGTACAATTAGTGTGCTTATTCTTTCAAGAGAAGTATGACATGGAAGGCTTACGCAGCAGTGTAACACAGTTTTTGCCGCTAGAATCTATGAGCAACTTGATAGAAGAGCCTATTACTAGATTAAATGTAGTACAATCTGCAGCAAATCAAATTCAGGCAGATGTGCTTTCAGATTACACGGTATATTTCCACGAGATTGCCATTGTATCTGTATGGATATTCATATTTATCTATGCGAGTCTTGCTTTACTTAAAAAGAGGGATTTATAAGATCTCGCTTTCGCGAAAGCGTACATACATCAAAGCGCTCACATCATCGTGAGTGCTTTTTTTATATACAAGCTATACATAATGTAGGCGCTAAAGTACTGTCAATCTTTAAAAAAGAGGTATTTTCGCGTTTATAGCTATGACTTTTAAAGACCTCAATCTCGATAAATTTTTGTGGAATGCCCTAGACGATATGGGATTCACTCAACCTACTCCTATACAAGTGGATGCACTCGCTCCAGTAATGTCTGGTGGAGATGTGGTTGGGATTGCACAAACTGGTACGGGTAAAACCTACGCGTACTTACTTCCTATACTTAGAACACTACCATATTCTCGCCAAGAGAATCCGCGTGTGCTTATCCTTGTCCCTACACGAGAATTAGTGCTGCAAGTGGTGAGTGAACTAGAAAAGCTTACAAAGTACATTGATGTGCGTGTGGCTGGTGTATATGGAGGTGCAAATATTAATACTCAAAAAGCACTTATTGCTCAAGGGCAAGATATTGTTATTGCTACTCCAGGAAGGTTATATGATCTTGCAGTGAGCAGGGTACTGCAACTCAAGAGTATCCAGAAGGTGGTGATTGATGAGGTAGATGTGATGCTAGACTTAGGTTTTAGACCACAGCTCATGAATATTTTTGATATTTTACCTAAGCGTCGCCAGCATATCATGTTTAGTGCAACAATGACAGAAGATGTAGATGCTTTAATAAAGGATTACTTTAATAAACCACAGTACATTAAAGTTGCAAAAAGTGGTACTCCGTTAGAAAATATCACGCAGATAGGTTATAAAATGCCTAACTTCTATACGAAGGTTAACTTCTTACTAGAAGAGCTTGCTTTTTCAAAAAGGTATCCTAAAGCCTTATTATTTGTGCGAGATAAACGCATGGCAGATAGGCTGTACTTAAAACTAGAAGAAGCATTCCCGGGGCAGGTAGATCTTATACACTCAAATAAAACTCAAAATTACCGTATCAATAGTATCAAGGCCTTCTCGGCAGGTAAGGTACGTATGATGGTTGCTACAGATGTCATGGCGCGTGGTCTTGACATAGATGATATTACACACGTAATTAATATCAATACTCCTCGCTTTCCTGAAAATTACCTGCACAGGATAGGTCGTACAGGGCGTGCGCAAAAAGAAGGAGTTTCTATTGTGTTAAGCACTCCAGAAGAAGATGAGTATCTAGCTGAGATAGAAGCACTAATGGGAGTAAAGGTTGCTATAAAAGACCTTCCTGAAGATGTGCAAATCTCAAAAGAACTTACACCTGAGGAGCGCCCAGAGGCAAAAGAGATTTTTAATCCGCATCGATGGAATAAAAATGACGATGATGCTCCTGGACCTGCTTTTCACGAGAAAAGTGAGAAGAATTCAAAGGTTAACCTAGGCGGTTCTTATCGAAGAGAAATAGCAAAAAAATACAAGAAACCTAAGACTAGGGGAGACAAGAACTACAACAAAAGAAATAAACGTAAATAATAGAACAATGCGTCGACTACTACAGATGTTAGGGATCTGTCTAGCCGTACTACTATTAAACTCCTGTTTTGATAATAGTAAGTATGATCCACAGCCATACGTAAGATCTCTGGAAATCATAAAATTATCTGAGCAAGATTACATTCATGTTTCTTTTCTACAAGATCAACATGGAGGTTATATTCCTTGTAACGGTTATATACGCGTTCAAGAAGGTGAGGCATTTATTTTTGACACACCTATAAATGATACTCTTTCTGAGCAGCTTATCGCATTTGTACAAGAAGACTTAAAGGCAACTATAAAAGGGGTGCAAGTAAGTCACTCGCATATGGATGGAGCTGGTGGTATTAACGCTTTCGCGAAAGCAAAAATCCCCACCTACGCTTCTGCCAAAACAGCGGCATTACTAGCTCAAGATTCCGTTGCAGTGAGCAATTCATTTTTACAAAAAGACAGCATACAGATAGCCAAAAACTTTATCATTTTGGAATATCTTGGTCCTGCTCATAGTGATGATAACTCCATTGCATACATACAAGCATCAGATATTTTATTAGGAGGTTGTATGATCAAGCCATTAGATGGAACAAAAGGAAATCTAGAAGATGCAAACCTTGATGAATGGTCAAATACGGTAACTACACTACAAAACCATTATCCAAAAGTACTACTGGTAATCCCAGGACATGGAGGTAGAGGGAACAAGGAGTTACTAGATTATACAATCAACATGTTTAAAAAAAATAATCTAGAAGAAAAGACCACTGCTGAAACTATGGCAGCAGTAACAAATTAACACTATAAATCAACACCATCTTTATAGGTGATTATCAAATAAATTATGGAAGACAATAAAAAAGTAGCGGGTATTGCACCAATAGCCGTAGAGCTAGAAGAAGGAAAGAAATATTCATGGTGTACGTGTGGACACTCTGAGAAGCAACCTTTTTGCGATGGAGGACATAAAGCGGCAGAAAGTACACCTAGTTTACGTTTTGAAGCGCAAAAAACAGGAACTGCTTATTTATGTAATTGTAAGATGACAAAGAATCCTCCATACTGTGATGGTAGTCACAAGACGTGTGAGATAGGATAAGCTTAACTAGCTATCACTAAAAAACCCTTAGCATTTCACAGATATGCTAAGGGTTTTTTATTAAAATGAAGACCTTCTCTATTTAATGAGTTTAATGTCTTTTGCTTTTTTCATCATAAAAGCAATGGCGGCTTCTTTTTCATTAGGTATTTCACCTTCTAAAATAGCTTCTTTAATAGCCTCTTTAAGTATTCCGATCTCACGGCTGGGTTTAATGTTAAAAGCTTCCATGATTTCTTCTCCAGATACTGGCGGCTGAAAGTTACGTATGTGGTCGCGTTCTTCAACCTCTTTCATTTTTTCGCGTACCACTTTAAAATTATTGTGATACCTTTTAAAACGTTTTGGATTCTTAGTCGTAATGTCTGCCTCACATAAAGTCATGAGATCTTCAATGTGATCTCCTGCATCAAAAATAAGTCTTCGTACGGCGCTATCTGTGACATGATCTTCTGAGATAACAATAGGTCGCGAGCTCATAAGTACCATTTTCTGAACAAATTTCATTTTGTCATTTAATGGCATCTTGAGGCGTTTAAATAATTTGTAGACCATTTTTGAACCTACAAACTCGTGCCCGTGAAAGGTCCAGCCTACTTTTTTTGAAAACTTCTTTGTTGGTGCCTTACCTATGTCATGTAATAAAGCAGCCCAGCGTAGCCAGAGGTCATCAGTATGTTCTGAGATATTATCTACTACTTCTAGCGTGTGGTAAAAATTATCTTTATGTTTTTGTCCCTCTATCTCATCTATACCTTTTAACGCCATAAGCTCTGGTAAGATGTATGGAAGTAGCCCTGTTTTTTCTAGTAGTAAGAAACCTTTAGAAGGAGTAGGGCTCAACATTATTTTATGAAGCTCATCTACAATGCGCTCATTTGTGATAATCTTAATGCGCTCTGCATTTTTAGTTATGGATTCTAGCGACGTGCGCTCAATCATAAAGTCTAATTGTGATGCAAAGCGTATTGCACGCATCATACGTAGGGGATCATCACTATAAGTAATATCTGGATCTAGAGGTGTTCTTATAATCTTACGCTCAAGATCGCTTATTCCATCAAAGGGGTCAATTACATCGCCATAACCGTTATCATTAAGTTTAATGGCAAGTGCATTGATAGTAAAGTCACGACGATTTTGGTCATCTTCTAGTGTACCATTCTCTACGATAGGATTCCGACTATCGGCAGCATACGATTCTTTACGAGCTCCTACAAACTCTATATCCATATTACCAGAACGTAACATGGCTGTACCGTAAGTTTTAAAAACTTGTACTTTTGGCTTTTTCGGTAAAATTTGTGATACTTTGCGAGCAAGAGTAATCCCACTACCTACAGCGACTACATCAATATCTTTAACTTCTTTATTACGTTTTAAAAGGTAATCACGCACAAATCCACCTATAACGTAGGTTTCTAGTTCAAGTGCATCGGCAGCATTAGAAATGGTATTAAAGATAGGAAGGGAGAGTGCATTCTTTAGATTCATTGCTAGAATTTAAATAGAGGTAAAGGTGTTTTTTGGTACATTTTCGCGAAAGCGAGATAATACCAAGCGTATTTTTATAAATTGAGAGATAGCAACGACTTGATTAAAAGTAGGTGCTACATAGTTTAATCTCTTATGATGGTTACTTTACCGTCTTCTGTAAGTTTTATAATTGCGCTAGGTTTTGTTGAAGTGCGATTGCGATCTAGATTCACAACATAATCTACACCATCTATAATTTCTTGAGAAATCTCACTGAAACTTTGTGGAGTAGGTTTTCCAGACACATTTGCGCTTGTAGAAACAATAGGTTTTCTAAACTTTTTAAGTAAAAAGTTACAAAACTGATTGCGACATACTCTAAATGCAGTGCTGTTATCTGGTGCAATCACATTAGTTGCTACGCGTATAGGGTCGTCATAAATGATGGTAGTAGGTTTTGCAGCATATTTAAGTATGTCATATGCCACTTCAGGAATATTTTCGACATACTGGTTAAGCATTTTAAAATCACTTACAAGACAGATAAGAGATTTACTCTCTGCGCGCTTTTTAAGTGCATAAACTTTATCTACGGCATCTGGGTTTGTAGCATCACAACCTATTCCCCATACAGTGTCAGTAGGGTAAAGAATAAGGCCACCTCTTTTTAAAACGGCTAGTGCTGCGTCGTGTTCTTGTTTCATCAAATAAGTTTAAATGCAAAAATAACCTATTCTTTTTTTATTAGTATACTCTGCGGCACTTTGTAAAGGGAAGGATTGCAATTTTATATATTTGCGAGATATAATGTATTAATGCTTTGCCACTAGTTAGGTTAATCATAAGAGCAAATTCTTATGGATTTCTAAGGGAACGGTATTAATTACCATCTTAACGAACTCATATCTGTGAATATAGTTTTCTCTAAAAATTTTAAGGGTGATACAGAAGCAATCACGCAGTGTATCACAGATTTTGATACTTCGGGAAAGAAGTTTGATGAGCGTAATCGCAATTCTCTAAAACTTTTTGAAGTAGGAGGGAAAGTCATTAATGTGAAGTCTTTTAAGGTTCCTAATCTTGTCAATAGAATAGCTTACAAATATGTGCGCGGCTCAAAAGCAGCGAGATCTTTTGAGTATGCTCATAAACTTTTAGAAAAAGGAATACTTACACCAGAGCCTATTGCTTATTTTGAAGAAGAGGGATTGTTGTTTGGACATAGTTATTATGTGAGTAATCATCTTAATTATGATCTTACCTATAGAGAACTATGTGAGGCATCTCCTTACCTAGGAAATAAAGATATACTGAGCGCTTTTGCAAGATTTACGTATAATTTACATGAAAAGGGAATTCACTTTCTTGATCATTCTCTAGGTAATACACTCATTGTTATTACAGAAAAAGGATACGATTTTTACTTGGTAGACCTTAATAGAATGAAATTTGGCCCTATGGACTTTCATACGCGCATGAATAATTTTGCACGTTTGTCTCCACGTCCGGAGGATATTGCGGTGATGGCTAGAGCTTATGCTTTAGTAAGTGGTGAAAATGAAAAAAATGTATATGATGCGATGCTTGCAGGAGTACAAAAATTTCAAGAAGCATTCTACAAAAAGAAACGACTCAAAAAGAGATTGAAATTCTGGAAGTAGTATTTCTGTGTGGAGCGGTAAAGAAAATTCATGTAGTCACAAGACTTTGCTAATAGTGAAGTAAGTAATTAAATAAGCACTACCTTCGTGCCTTTAAAGAAGTGGCTACATTTAGGTCATTTAACAAAACCTTTATATGTCATTTAAATCTTTAGGGCTCTCTGATGCCCTGCTCAAAGCTGTGAGCGAAAAAGGCTATACAACGCCGTCACCTATTCAACAAAAAGCAATTCCGGAAGTACTAAAAGGCAAAGATGTCCTTGCTAGTGCACAAACAGGAACAGGAAAAACTGCAGGATTCACATTGCCTATGATTCATAGGCTTATAAGTAACCCAAAACAAGGACGCCGCAAGATAAGAGCACTTGTGCTTACACCTACAAGAGAACTTGCTGCACAAATACAAGAAAATGTATTAGAGTACAGTAAGTATGTAGATATTAAATCTATGGTAATCTTTGGAGGAGTAAACCAGAATCCACAAGTACGTACTTTGCGTCAAGGGGTAGATATTCTAGTTGCCACTCCAGGTAGGTTATTAGATTTACAAAATCAAGGTCTACTAAGTCTTTCTGATGTGGAGTTCTTAGTACTTGACGAAGCAGACCGTATGCTAGATATGGGCTTTATACACGATATTAAGAAAGTGTTGAAAATGGTTCCTGCCAAAAGGCAGAATCTTCTTTTTAGTGCAACCTTTAATACAGATATCAAGAAATTTGCAAGTAGCATCCTTACAAATCCTGTACTAGTAGAAGCGACACCAGAAAATACAACTGCCGAAAAAGTAGATCAAAAAACCTATAGAGTAGATAAGTCTCGTAAGACAGAAATGCTTATAAAGTTCATAAAAGAGGGAAATTGGGATCAAGTACTTGTGTTTACAAGAACAAAACACGGTGCAAATAGACTATCTCAAAAATTAGATAAAACAGGAATCTCATCTGCTGCGATACATGGTAATAAAACGCAAAACGCAAGAGTAAAAGCACTCGCAGGTTTTAAAAGCGGTAAAGTACGTGTACTTGTAGCGACAGATATTGCTGCACGTGGTCTTGATATTCCATTATTACCTTATGTAATTAACTATGAGCTGCCTAATGTACCAGAAGATTACGTACACCGCATAGGTCGTACAGGTAGAGCAGGAGCAAGTGGACAAGCAATCTCACTAGTAGGAGTAGATGAGGTAGACTATGTAAAAGGTATAGAAAAACTATTGGGAGAAAAACTACATAGCGAAGTTCTAGAAGGTTTCCAGCCAACAGACACGCTTGCACAAATTAAAAAACAAGCTGCCGAAAATAAAGCCAGGCATCAGCAAGGCCGTCGTAACTCACGTAATGGTGGAGGACGAGGCAAAAATACTGGAGGAAACAAAAATTCTGATAGTAGAACAAAAAATTCAAGAAGACGTTAATCGTTGTCTTTTGTTATTATCAAACCCTTTATCTATATGGATAGAGGGTTTTTTTATGCTTTCGCGAAAGCGTATGTTAAGAAAACTTTATTATCCTTAAACTTATTTAGAATAATTAAATATAAGGTTGTTTGTTTTTCAATTGCTTATTATTTTCGCGAGCTCAATACTTATATATATTATGAAAATACTTCGCTACTTTTTGATTCTTGCACTTATAGTCCTTGTGGTTATCCAATTTATCAGACCTGACAAGCAGGAGGGTAATTACCTTGCTATCGATGCTTTTGAGGCAGAGACTAACATGCCAGCAGAGGTTAAAGCAATATTTAGAAACAATTGTTATGATTGTCATAGTGGTGTAACTACATATCCTTGGTATGCAGATATAGCACCATTATCTTTCTGGGTTAATGATCATATTAAAGATGGAAAAAGACATTTTGATGTGGAAGAGTGGAATAACTACTCGCTTAAGAAAAAAGACCATAAACTAGATGAGCTTATAGAAGAAGTAGAAGAGGGAGAAATGCCATTGAAGTCATATACGTTGCTTCATGGAGACCTCTCTGAAGAAGAAAAAGAGCTTTTAGAAAATTGGGCAAAAGCCACTCGATCCCAGTTACAGAGCAAGATGGTGGTTGAGTAGGACAAGCAAAAATCAATTTTAACACATTCTTATTCTTATTTATTCTAAATAAGCTTGCGAGAACAAGAAATGACTATTATTTTTGCCGTCGTAAACAAATTCACTATTTATATTAAGTCTAAATAAAAATGAAAAACTTCTTACCAATAGCATTAGCAATTACGACAATCGCCTTTACATCATGTGAAGATGACGATAGCCCAGTAATCGATCAAGAAATTGAAGTAGTTGCACCAGCAACTTATTCTTTTGAAAGAAATGGAGAAAGCACTGTGAGCTTCTCAGGCCAAACAACACGTATCGCGATGGCACAAGAAATTGTGAGCGAGATGAGTGATTTTGATAATGCTTCAGTAGCATCATTAACAGATATGTTTGCAAATGAGAACAACCCTTTTGAGGATGCAGATTTAAATGCGTCTGATAAGAGTGTAAAAAGCAAAGTAGCTGCTTCTACAGATTATTTTTCTACAAATGCAGCAGCCTCTGCCGAAATTAAAGCATATATAGAGTCACACTTTACAACTCAAGTAAATGAAGTGTTTCCAGCTCAAAATACACAAGCCTCTATAGGTGTTGCGGGTCAAATAGCAGATGGAGAAAGTACTCGCTATGTAGCAGCAAATGGTTTTGAATATAACCAAGTAGTAGCAAAGAGTCTTATAGGTGCTTTGATGGTAGATCAAATGCTTAACAATTACCTAGGTACAAACGTACTAGATGCGGGTACTAATGTAGCAGATAATGATGCAGATATACTTGTAGAGGGTAAAGCTTATACAGATATGGAGCACAAGTGGGACGAGGCTTTTGGATACCTCTTTGGTAACAGTGCAGACCCAGCAAATGCAAATGCTACAATAGGTACAGATGATTTCTTCTTAAACAGATACTTAGGTCGTGTGGAAGGTGATGAAGACTTTGCAGGTATCGCTCAAGATGTTTTTGATGCTTTTAAACTAGGTCGTGCAGCAATCGTTGCAAAGGACTACGAATTGAGAGATGAGCAAGCAGAAATCTTAAGAACAAAAATATCTGAAGTTATTGGAGTGCGTGCGGTTTACTACTTACAACAAGGTAAAAATGCAGTAGAGCAAGATAACTTTGGAACTGCATTTCATGATTTATCTGAAGGTTTTGGATTTGTATATAGTTTACAATTTACACGTAACCCTGATACAGATGCACCATACTTATCTAGAGAAGAAGTGCAAGGAATTGTGAGCCAACTTACAGCTGGTAACGGACTTTGGGAAGTTACACCTGAAACACTTGATTTGATTTCAACTACAATTTCAGATCGTTTTGACTTCACACTAGAGCAGGCAGGAAGTTAACAAGAGATAACACCTATTAACAGGGAGCCCATTGGCTCCCTTTTGGGGGTAAAAAGAAGAATTAACTATGAAAAAGATTTTTGGAATTATAGCAATTGCTTTGTTCTTTTATGCATGTGGTAGTGATGATACAACCATTACAACAGACGATAGTGGGACAGAAAACACAAGTAACTTTGATCGTAGTGCGATGCTTACTAATTGGGCAGATAATATTATTGTGCCAGGTTATGTAGACTTTAATGCAAAGGTAAATGCGCTAGAAAGCGCAACAGCAGCATTTACTGCAGATGCTAGTGATCTTACAGCAGTGCGTGCCGCATGGTTAGACGCTTACACAACATGGCAACGAGTTTCTATGTTTGAAATAGGCCCAGCCGAAACGGTAAACCTACGTCTTAACGTAAATATTTACCCAGCAAATGTTACTACTATAGAAAGTAATATTGATAATGGCTCTTATGATTTTGGACTTTCATCTAACCGTTCTGCCAAAGGTTTTCCCGCAATCGATTATTTATTATACGGTCTTGGAGCAGACGACGCTGCAATTCTTGCTGTTTATAATGGAGCAGAAGGCGCAGATTATAAGCAGTATTTAATCGATGTAGTTGCAGATATGAAGCAACTTACATCATCAGTATTAAGCGAGTGGCAAGGTTCTTACAGAGCTGCTTTTGTAGAAAATGATGGAGCTTCGGCGACGGCATCTACAGATCGTTTTGTAAATGATTATATCTTTTACTTTGAAAAGCACCTAAGAGCAGGAAAAATGGGGATTCCTGGAGGCGTATTTTCTGGTAACGTAGAGGTAGGAAATATAGAAGCACTGTATGCAGGCAACCTTTCTAAAGATTTATTCTTAGTAGGTCTAGATGCAACTCAAGACTTCTTTAATGGAATAGCTTATAACACGAGCGCTCAAGGCGAAAGCTTATCATCATACCTGGATGAGCTTAACGCTATAGAAGGTGATATATTTCTAAGTTCGATTATTAATAATCAGTTTGATGTTGCTCGTGCTTCTGTAACGGCTTTAGGTAGTTTTGAAAGCGAACTTTCTCAAAATCCGCCTACAACATTCTTAGAGTCTTATAATGAAGTACAGCGTCTTGTACCACTTCTCAAAGTAGATATGGTAAGCGCGATGAGTATTAGTATTGACTTTGCAGATGCAGACGGAGATTAAATCTTAGATGATACAGCAAGTCAAAAGATATTTAAATACACAAAGAGAGGCCGCACCACTAGCGGTCTTTCGTGTGTCTTTTGGGCTGCTCATGCTAGCCAGTCTCATCAGATTCTGGAGTTACGGATGGATTGAAAAATTCTATATTGCGCCATCCTTTCATTTTACATTTTATGGTTTTGAGTGGGTGCGTCCTTTTGGGAATTATACCTACTTATTATTTGCGATATGTGCGTTAAGTACGATCATGATTACCCTAGGTTATAAATACCGTTTGGCAATCATTGTCTTCTTTTTAAGCTTTACTTACATAGAGCTCATGGATAAAACCATGTATCTCAATCACTACTACTTCATCAGTATGCTTAGTTTCCTGATGATTTTTATACCTGCAGGTTCTTATTTTTCGATTGATGCGTTACAGCTTTCGCGAAAGCGTACCATAACACCTATACAGTTTGTGCCTCGTTGGACTATAGATAGTATAAAACTACTTCTGGGGATAGTGTATGTGTATGCTGGCCTAGCAAAACTTAATAGCGACTGGCTCATTAAGGCTATGCCGCTTAAAATCTGGTTACCCTCTAAGTTTGATATTCCATTTATAGGAAACTTGCTGGGAGAGGAATGGGTGCAATATGTTTTTAGCTGGTTTGGAGCGGGATATGACTTATTTATTCCATTTTTTCTGCTCTGGCGTAAGTCTAGAACTTTTGCATTTATCATGGTAATTATCTTCCATGTGCTCACCCGAGTACTATTTCCTATCGGGATGTTTCCGTATGTGATGATAGTGAGTGCGTTGATTTTCTTTGATGCAGGTTTTCATAAAAAGATTATTTACGCTTTCGCGAAAGCGGTAAAATACCCACAACAGTTATTACAAACTAAACAGCGCTATGTACCTAAAAATTCTAATCTAGCAAGGACTTCTGTAGTCATAGTAGCAGTGTTTTTTACTATACAACTGCTCTTGCCATGGCGTAACCTCGCGTATCCTGGGGAGTTATTTTGGACAGAAGAAGGTTACAGATTTTCATGGAGAGTGATGCTTATGGAAAAATCTGGCTATGCACAATTTAAAATAGTAGACGGCGTAAGCGGAAAGCGATTTTATGTAGATAATACAGATTTCTTAACGCCACTGCAAGAAAAGCAAATGAGCTTCCAACCAGACTTTATTTTAGAATATGCTCACTATCTTCGCGACCATTTTGAGGGGCAAGGTCATCAAGAGGTAGAAGTCTACGTTGAGTCTTATGTTGCTCTCAATGGAAGGTTAAGTACCGCTTATGTTGATCCTAAAGTGGATCTCGCGCAAATAGAAGATTCATTTGCTCATAAAAATTGGATTATACCATTTACAGATGAAATTAAAGGTTTATAGTACGTTATTATTGATTTTATGTGCGCTTTCTATGAGTGCACAATTTACATTTTCAGGTAAAGTAAGAGACGCCACTGGTGCTGGTATTCCAGAGGTTGAGGTATATGTGCGCCAGGCAAATATGGTGGTTACTACAAATGCTTCTGGTGCGTTTACATTTGATAATGTGCCATCTGGAAACTACGCTGTAGTTGTTTTTGGTTTTGCTTACGAGCTTATAGAAGACCAGGTTTCTATTACCAGTAATATCACTAAAAATTATAGCCTTCAAGAGCTTGGAGAGTCACTTTCTGAGGTGGTGCTTACAAGCCGTCGTGAGAAGATTTTTGCACTTCGCTCACTTAAAAAAGTAGAGGGAACAGCAATTTATGCTGGTAAAAAGAGTGAAGTAGTACTTGTAGATCAACTTACGGCAAACCTAGCAGCAAATGCACCTAGACAGATTTATAGTCAAGTGGTAGGACTTAATATTTATGAAAACGGAGATGCTGGATTGCAACTCAATATAGGTGGCCGTGGTCTAGACCCTAACCGCTCTGCCAACTTTAATATTAGACAGAATAACTATGATATAAGTGCAGACGTTCTTGGATATCCAGAAAGTTATTATACGCCACCGGCAGAGGCTCTTAAAGAAATTCAAGTTGTACGTGGTGCTGCATCTTTACAATACGGGACACAGTTTGGCGGATTGATAAATTTTAAATTTAAAGAGCCAGTAAAAGACAAGAAGATTGAATTAATATCGAGACAGACTGCAGGTTCTTATGGGTTGCTTACTTCTTTTAATAGTTTAAGCGGTACAGTGGGGAAGTTCAGTTATTACACTTATTTTAATTACAAAGAAGGAGATGGCTGGAGACCTAACTCTCAGTTTAACAGCCGTAATTACCTTGCACACGCTGCATACCAGCTTAGTGAGAACACTAAAATAACTGGAGAATTGACTTTGTTTAATTATTTAGCAAAACAAGCCGGAGGTCTCACAGATGCTCAATTTATAGAAGACCCTAGCTTTAGTAACCGTGATCGTAACTGGTTTGATGTAGACTGGAAAGTATACTCTTTACGCCTTGATCACGCCTTTAGTGAGAAAACAGATTTTAGTTTAAATGTGTTTGGTCTAGATGCACAACGTAGTGCTGTAGGTTTTAGAACGAATAGAGTGTCACAGCCAGATGATCTTGAAGAACCTAGAGAACTTCTTGTGGATAACTTTACAAACTGGGGTGCGGAGGCGCGCTTGCTTACGAGATATAAGATAGGAGAGAAGGATGCTGTTTTCTTAATAGGAAGTAAGTATTACGATGCAAGTAACAGTCAGCAGCAAGGGCCTGGAACTACAGCAGACGATGCAGATTTTAGTTTTGCTACAGAGCAGTTTCCTAATTATGAACGTCAAGCTGAATTTGATTTTCCTAATAGAAACCTAGCTATTTTTGGGGAAAACATTTTTAATGTGACAGACAGGCTTTCTATAACTCCAGGTTTTAGGTATGAGCAAATCAAAACAGAAAGTGAAGGTTCTTTTAATAATGTGGTGGTTGACTTAGCAGGTAATGTACTTCTAAATGAAGATGTAGCAGATAATAGAGTTTTTGACCGTGATTTTTTACTATTAGGTGCAGGTGTAACGTATGATCTATCTTCAGCAGTTGAATTGTATGGAAACTTTAGCCAGAATTATCGTTCCGTTACTTTTAATGATATTCGAGTGGTTGATCCAAATGCATCGGTCGACCCCAATATAAAAGACGAGGAAGGGTATACGGTAGATTTGGGAGTAAGAGGCAATTTTGATAATAAGCTGTCTTATGATATAAGTGTTTTTGGTTTGCGATATGATGATCGTTTAGGATTTTTGACTTTTGTGAGCACTGATGGAAGTATAAAGCGACGTAGAGGTAACATTGGTGACGCATTTATTTATGGGTTAGAAAGTTTTGTAGATTGGAACTTAAAGGAAGCTTTTTTTAGTCAAAGGGATGACTATCGACTGAAAGTATTTGCAAATTTGGCCTTGACAAATTCTGAATACCTAAGTGGAAACGCATTTAATATTCCGGGCAGTACTACCGTAGTAGAACCGGATATTAAAGATAATTCTGTGGAGTTTATACCTAGATTCAATTTTAAAACGGGAATCAATTTTGGGTACAAAAACCTATCTACGAGCATACAGTACACATTATTATCTGAACAATTTACAGACGCAAATAATAATCCAGCACCTCAAGCTGGCCAAAGCAATTTATCAGGAATTGTTGGAACAATCCCTTCATACGGAGTACTAGATATTTCGGCAGCCTATACTTGGAAGCGTTTCAAGCTAGAGGCTGGAGTAAATAATGTACTAGATGAATCTTACTTCACAAGACGTGCTACAGGATATCCTGGCCCAGGAATTATACCTGCAGAGCCAGTTACCTTCTATACGACACTTCAGATTAAGTTATAGAAGTTGAGTTTTACTCCATAACAAAGCCATCTCATAAGTTTATGAGATGGCTTTGTTATATGGTGATGTTGTGTTACGCATTGCCTTGTGGAGCCCAAGAAGCGCAGAGCATTCCGGGAGCAGCTTGTGTAGGGTTTGCGCAATCACTTTCATGATAGCGAGTGCAAGTAACGCAATTGCGATCGTCTTTTAAAGCAGCTTTCATATCAAAGCTATCACAGGTGTATTGAGCACCTACGTGTACTTCATGCTTTTTGCAAAAATTACCATCTTTTAGTTGGTTACAATTTGAGCAGTTGTGTGCGAGTTTGATAGCCATAATTTTATCTTTTTAATTTATTTCTCCTTTAAAGTTAAGTATTAATAAAGCATAAAGATTATAATTAATTGTTAATCAGTCTGTTTGTATTTAGATTGAGTAAGAATAGTTGTTCTATACTTGGCGTAGTTTCTAGATAATTATAATAGCAAATTAGGTTAAGCGACTGTAGTTTAAAGAATGTAGGTTAGTAATTATTAGATTGCAGTTGATTTCCTTACATATTGCGGAATAAAATGTATCTTTACACGCAATTAATTGTTAGCGTGGATTTATCGTTTATTCGCTTTCGCGAAAGCGTAATAATCCACTCTCACTTCTTAAAACAATAATTGCGATGACTGCACACGAGAATAAAATCTTAGGAGAAGGACTTACATACGATGACGTACTTTTAGTACCAGCTTTTTCTGAAGTACTTCCAAGAGAGGTTAGTATACAATCAAAATTTACCCGAAACATCACACTTAATGTGCCTATTGTCTCTGCGGCAATGGATACAGTAACAGAAAGCCGTATGGCAATTGCTATAGCGCAAGAAGGTGGAATAGGCGTGTTGCATAAAAATATGACGATTGAGGAGCAAGCTATTAAAGTGCGCAAAGTAAAGCGAGCCGAAAGCGGAATGATCATCGATCCAGTTACATTACCTCTTGAATCAAATGTAGGCGATGCAAAAGCAGCCATGAAGGAGCACAGCATTGGAGGTATTCCTATTGTTGACGATGCCGGAAAATTGATAGGTATCGTAACTAACAGAGATTTACGTTTTGAGAAAAACAATGATCGTCCGGTAAGTGAGGTAATGACTTCAGAAAACCTAGTAACTGCTGCCGAAGGGACATCACTACAACAAGCAGAAGAAATTCTTCAAAATCATAAAATTGAAAAGCTACCTGTAGTTACAGATAGTAATACACTTATAGGTCTCATCACTTTTAGAGACATCACAAAACTTACTTTAAAGCCTAATGCAAATAAGGACATCTATGGTAGACTGCGAGTTGCAGCTGCAATAGGTGTAACTGGAGATGCTGTTGAGGTGCAGGAGCTTTAGTAAAAGCGGGAGTAGATGCAATTGTTATAGATACTGCTCACGGTCATACAAAGGGTGTGGTAGAAGTGTTGAAATCTGTAAAGAAAGAATACCCTACACTAGATTGTGTTGTAGGAAACATTGCAACTGGAGCTGCTGCAAAGTACTTAGTAGAAGCAGGGGCTGATGCAGTAAAAGTAGGTATAGGGCCAGGATCTATATGTACTACACGTGTAGTAGCAGGTGTTGGTTTTCCGCAGTTTAGTGCAGTACTTGAATGTGCAGCAGCAATTAAAGGAACAGGAGTTCCAGTAATTGCAGATGGTGGAATACGTTACACGGGTGATATCCCTAAAGCAATTGCTGCAGGAGCAGATTGTGTGATGCTAGGGTCATTACTTGCAGGAACTAAAGAATCTCCAGGAGAGACTATCATTTATGAAGGGCGTAAATTTAAGTCTTATCGTGGTATGGGTTCTGTAGAAGCTATGAAGCAAGGATCTAAAGATCGTTACTTCCAGGATGTAGAGGATGATATTAAAAAACTTGTTCCAGAAGGGATTGTAGGTCGCGTTCCTTACAAAGGAGAGCTTAATGAAAGTATCCATCAGTTTGTAGGTGGTCTTAGAGCAGGAATGGGATATTGTGGAGCTGGAAGTATAGAAGCATTAAAGGAAAATGGCCAGTTTGTAAAAATCACAGCAAGTGGTATTAATGAAAGCCATCCTCATGATGTAACTATTACAAAAGAAGCACCTAATTACTCTAGATAAGTAGGCTGCATTCTAAAAAGCATAACTTAAATTATAAAAGGCAATCCAGCTTAGGATTGCCTTTTGTTTTGATTAAATAAACGGGTCAAGTGTCTTAAAGTCTCTTAAAATCTTGTACTTTTACACCCCGTAAACGAACTACAGAAAATCCTTCAATGGCATCTACAAAATACATCTTCGTAACGGGCGGAGTTTCTTCTTCTCTAGGTAAAGGTATCATCGCAGCATCGCTAGCTAAATTACTTCAAGCCAGAGGCTACAGAGTTACTATCCAAAAATTAGATCCTTATATAAATATTGATCCAGGTACTTTAAATCCTTACGAGCACGGTGAGTGTTATGTAACAGATGATGGTGCTGAGACAGATCTTGACTTAGGTCATTATGAGCGTTTTCTTAACGTTCCTACTTCGCAGGCAAATAATGTTACAACAGGACGTATTTACCAGAGCGTAATAGACAAGGAACGCCGTGGAGAGTTTTTAGGTAAAACGGTTCAGGTAATTCCACACATAACAAATGAAATCAAGGAGCGTATCCAGATTTTAGGTAAAAGCGGTGATTATGATATCGTTATTACAGAAATAGGAGGTACCGTGGGTGATATTGAATCACTGCCGTATATAGAAAGTATAAGACAACTTAAGTGGGAACTAGGAAAGCAGAATTCACTAGTTATTCACTTAACACTTATTCCTTTCCTGGCAGCTGCAGGAGAACTTAAAACTAAGCCTACGCAACACAGTGTAAAAACGCTTATGGAAAGTGGGATTATGGCAGACATCTTAGTATGTCGTACGGAGCACGAATTAGGATATGAGCTCAAGTCAAAACTAGCTCGTTTTTGTAATGTAGAGCAAGAGGCAGTTATAGAATCTAGAGACGCAAGTACAATTTATGATGTACCTAATCTTATGTTAGAGGAAGGTTTAGATGTAATTTCACTTAAAAAATTAGATCTTTCTGATACTACACAACCAGAACTTACTGGATGGAATGAGTTTCTTGCAAAACATAAAAACCCAAAGTCTACAGTTACTATTGGGCTAATAGGAAAGTATGTAGAATTACAAGATTCTTACAAATCTATACTTGAGGCTTTCATACATGCAGGAGCAGAAAATGAAGTAAAGGTAAATATAGAGAGTATCCATAGTGAGCACATTACTCCAGATGTAATCAAAAATAAAATAGCAAAACTAGATGGTGTTCTTGTTGCGCCAGGTTTTGGAGAACGCGGTATTGAGGGTAAGATCAAGGCGGTACAGTATGCTAGAGAGCATAAAATTCCATTTTTAGGAATTTGTCTCGGGATGCAAATGGCAGTGATAGAATATGGTAGAAACGTATGTAATCTAGCAAAAGCAAATTCTACAGAGATGGATGCAAACACTCCGCATCCAGTTATAGGCTTAATGGATGAGCAAAAGAACATCACAGAAATGGGTGGAACGATGCGTTTAGGAGCTTGGGCTTGTAAACTTGAAGGAGGTAGTATTGTAAGTGATGTTTATAAAGAAGAAGTTATTATGGAGCGTCACCGTCATAGATATGAATTTAATGATGCATACCGTGAGCAGCTAGAAAAAGCTGGTATGAAAATAACAGGAACAAATCCTGACACGGGACTTGTAGAAATTATAGAAATAGAGGACCATCCATGGTTTGTGGGAGTGCAGTATCACCCAGAATATAAGAGTACGGTATCTAATCCACACCCATTATTTGTGGCATTTGTAAGAGCAGCGGTAAGTTATGCTCAAGATAGTACTCGTGTCACTATGTCATAAAGTACAATAATGGAAGCAGAATTGCTTTGAGAAAATCACGCTTTCGCGAAAGCGTAATAAAAACACTACCTAAATACAATTGATGAAAAAGAATTTCGACACAAACTCTCTTATCGGAATGCTCCTTATGGGAGGGATTCTAGTATGGATTATATATTTTAATAAGCCTACTCCAGAAGAAATTGAAGCACAAAAAGCAGCACAAACAGAACAACTTCAAGAAACTGATGAGGATGTTGTTTCCTTGCCAGTTATGGATACTACGCCTGCAATTGCGACAGACTCTTTGAGTAACATAGCATTGCAAAACAAACTTGGAAGTTTTGCTTACTCTGGGTCCTTACCATCTGCAAAGGAAGGAGCAAGCACTACGATTGCAAATGATGTATTAGAGGTTAAAGTAAGTAATAAAGGAGGTTATATTACAGAAGTAAAGCTGCTTAAACACAGTACTTTTGACTCTATTCCTGTATATCTTATTAAAGATGGTAATAGCCAATTTAATGTAAGTTTCAGCACTGCAGATAATCGTAATCTTAATACTAAAGACTTGTTTTTTGAGCCTACGTTATCAAAAAATGGAGGGAATGATGTTCTGTCTATGAAGCTTAAGGTGTCTCCTAGTGAATACTTAGAGTATCGTTATGAGCTCAAAGAGGGTGATTATATGATGGATTTTGGGATGAAGTCTCAAGGGCTTTCTTCTCGTCTAAATACGTCTAACCCTATGCGCATGCAGTGGGATTTTAAAGGAATGCGTCACGCACGTAGCCAGTCTTACGAAAATAGATATACACGTCTTACCTATAAGTATGAAGAAGATAAGACAGATAAGTTATCTCCAGCAGGAGATGACGATGAGATAGAAGAAGATCTTGTATGGATGAATTACCGCCAGCACTTCTTTAGCTCAATGCTTATTTCTGAGACTCCATTTAAAGAGGCAAGATTATCATCTACAGATTTATATAAGGAAGCAGATGATAGAGACGAGAAAACTATATTTACAAAAGAGTATAAGTCTGACCTATTGCTAGAAGCAAAAAATGGTGAGATAGACTATGCCATGCAGATGTATTATGGACCTACAGATTATACAATCTTAAAGTCTTATGATCAAGGTCTAGATGAGGCAATGCCATTAGGATGGGGAATCTTTGGGTTCTTAAACAAGTACTTGGTAATTCCGTTTTTTGCATTTTTATCTGGATTCTTACCAGCTGGAATCGCAATTATTGTGATGACTATTTCAATAAAGTTATTATTGTCACCAGTTCAGTACAAGCAGTACACTTCTCAGGCTAAGATGAAAATCTTAAAACCAGAAATTGCAGCAATTTCAGAGAAGCATAAGGACAATGCGATGAAGAAGCAGCAGGAAACAATGGCGCTATACAGTAAAGCAGGAGCAAGTCCCGCTGCAGGTTGTTTGCCAGCGTTATTACAGATTCCTGTGTTTTATGCGCTATTTACATTCTTCCCATCTGCGTTTGATTTAAGAGGAAAGAGCTTCTTATGGGCAGATGATTTATCTAGCTATGATGAGATTGCAAAGCTTCCGTTTGAGATTCCTTTTTATGGAGATCACGTGAGTTTATTCCCAATACTTGCAGCAGTTACTATTTTCTTCTCAATGAGATTAACTACAGGTAACCAGCAAATGCAACAGCCTACGCAAGAAGGAATGCCAGATATGAGTAAGATGATGAAGTACATGATGTATTTCTCTCCACTACTTATGCTTGTTTTCTTTAACCAATATGCAAGTGGATTGAGTTTATATTATTTCATATCAAACCTTCTTACGATTGGTATTATTTTGGTAATCAAAAACTTCATTATCGATGAAGAAAAGATTAAAGCAAAAATTGAAGTGAAGAAAGCTAAGCCGAAAAAGCAAGGTAAATTTGCTAAGAAAATGCAACAGATGATGGAGCAGGCAGAGCAACAACAAAAAGGAAAGAAATAATACACTTTAGTATTACTACTTCATAATTACTTAGAAATCCCGTCTTTATTGAGACGGGATTTCTTGTTTTTATAGAAGAGTTGTTTGTGTTTGTATCACGTTTTCGCGAAAGCGAAATAAAAATTCTTATCCCCATTGTAACAAAAGTAATACTGCTTCGTCTTCCTTATAACTAACCAATTAATCGATGGACCAACATACGTTCATAAAACTTGTGACTCCTTTTAAGGATAAAGTGTACCGCGTTGCAAAGCGGTTACTCGTATCTGACGATGAGGCTCAAGATGCTACGCAGGAAGTACTACTGCGTTTATGGACGAAGAGGTCCGACATAAAAAAATATCGAAGTGTTGAAGCATTTGCGATGACGATGACAAAAAATTATTGCTATGATAAGCTTAAGGCTAAAGGAAGCAATAATCTTAAAATCGTTCATAACAATTATGAAGATCACTCAGGAAATACGAGTAAGCATATAGAGGTTGCAGATGAGGTAGCTTGGGTTTTTAAACTCATGGAAGATTTACCAGAGCAGCAACGACTTATTGTACAAATGAGAGATGTTGAGCAAATGGATAACGCAGAGATTGCTGTGATACTCGAGATGAATGAAACTGCTGTAAGAGTAGCTTTATCTAGAGCTCGCAAAAAACTAAGAGAAGAATTGATTAAAAAACGAAACTATGGAATCTCATAATATAGAGAAGCTACTAGATGGTTACTTTGAAGGAGCAACTACGCTTAAGGAAGAGCAGGAGTTAAGAGCTTATTTTACAAGTGATCATGTGGCGCCACACTTGGAAGAATATACTAGCATGTTTACAGCATTTAGCGTTGCTTCTAAGGAAACATATGATGCACCAATAGTGCTACCTCAAAAACAACGGTCAACATCTATTTACAGATTTGCAGCTAGTGCTGCAGCTGCAGTTATTGTAGGGTTAGTATTATGGACGCAAAGTGCTCAGGTAGATGCTAGTATTTCTACTAACTATGAGAATGAAGAACTAGCCATCTTAAAAACAAAACAAGCACTTGGGGTGATGTCCCAGATGATTAATCAAAGTACGACACAGCTGGAGGTGGTACAAGAATTTGATAAGGCATCCAGCACTTTGTTTAAATAAAAATTCAAATTAAAAATATTATGAAAAAATCAATAATGTTAGTGACATTTGCCCTAGTAACCTTAGTAAGTTACGCACAAAGTCCTTTTGATAAATACGAGGATGTAAAAGGAGTTACATCTATTGTAATGAATCAAAAGATGTTCAAGCTGCTTAGTAAAGTAGATCTCAACTCATCTGACCCAGAAATGCAAAAGTATATCAACCTTGTAGATAATCTTGAGAATGTAAAGATGTACACAAGTGCAAATACAGGAGTAATGGACCAGATGAGCGGTACTATGAAGAGCTATATTACAAGTAGCAATCTTCAAGAATTAATGAGAGTAAAGGACGATGGTAAGAATGTAAAATTCTACTACAAAGAAGGAAGTAGTGAAGATTATGTAAAAGAATTTGTAATGTTCTTAAGCGGAGATATGGAAGGTGAGAAACGTGCTGTATTCTTTCAAGTAACAGGAAACATTGATCTCAAGCAAATCTCAAAACTTGCACAAGATTTAGACTTTAAAGGTAGTGATGCCCTTAAAGAAGTAGGTAACGCAAAAAAATCGTAAGATGAACACATTTATAAAAGTAACCATCACTGCAGTGCTAGCTGTTCTTACACTAGCCAGTTGTAGTAATAAGCAGTCTTTACAAGAGTATTATGTAGACAATCAGGAGAATGGCGATTTCATTCTTGTAGATGTACCTACAAGCCTGCTGGGTAAGAATGTAGAGGCATTAACAGAGGAGCAACAAAAGGTTTTTAAGACCGTGCGTAAGATCAATCTTATGGCATATCAAACAAAATCTGGAGACACTGCAGCCATGCAGATAGAGCGTGATAAAGTAAAAGATATCCTTACCTCAGATGATTATGAAGAGCTTATGAAAGCTTCTGGAGATATGGGGCAAATGCGCCTTTATTTTAAAGGAGAAGAAGAGGCTATCGATGAAGTAATTTTCTTTGGTGCAGATGAGAATAAAGGATTCGTTCTGGCTCGTCTGTTAGGTAATGACATGAATATAGGAGATATGATGCGCATGGCAGAGTCACTTAACAAAAGTGATATAGACGTATCTCAGTTTGGCAGTATTATGGAAGTTTTTGAAAATCAGTAATGATCAAAAAATGTTGAACGCATGAGTCCTATTTGGCGATAGGCTTTCCATATATAAAGAGCATCCCTTGGGGTGCTCTTTTTTTGTTTGGAGCATATTGGTCGCTGTGTAACCGGACACTAGGTTTCCCGCTTTCTGTTGCAATTCCTCGCGCCGGCTGCGCCAGGCAGCTGTGGGATTTACACGGCAATCGGGGCTAGCTTGGAGGGTGTTGTGTGTCCCTACTATATTCAGCCAGATGATATTAGCTATTTTGATATTTGGATTTACTTTTTTGAGCTAAACACGTATCTTAGACAACCTTAACAGCAATCCATGAAAAAATATCTAATTCTCACCGTTACCTTGCTTGTCGCAAGCTCTGCCTTCGCACAATTTTTAGAAACAAAAAAAGACCTCGTTACAGAAAAGGGTTTCTTCACCCTTCACTATGACGAAAGCGAGGATAAAGTATATGTAGAGGTAGATAAGCTGGATGAGGAGTTTTTATATGTTCACTCTCTTCGCACAGGTTTAGGAAGTAATGATATTGGGATAGATAGAGGTCAACTAGGAGGAACTGCGGTTGTAAAGTTTCAAAAGGCAGGTAATAAATTATTACTAGTCCAGCCTAATTTAAAATACCGAGCAAACACTGATAATGCCTTAGAGCGTAAATCTATAGAGGAAGCATTTGCAAAGTCGGTGCTGTTTGGGTTTCCTATTAAGGAAACAAAAGGAGGGAAGTACCTCATTGATTTCACACCATTTTTACTAGAAGACACTCATGGAGTGGCTGCTAGATTAAAGCGAAGTAAAGAAGGAGCCTATAAATTAGATAAGACTAGAAGCGCAATGTATATGGAACGCACAAAAGCATTTCCAGAAAATACAGAGTTTGAAGCGCTACTTACATTTAAAGGTACACCTACTGGCAGAAACATAAGAAGTGTAGCTCCAGATGCGAGTGCACTCACAGTGGTGCAACATTACTCATTTGTAAAATTACCAGATGATAATTATACACCTAGACGTTTTGATCCAAGAGCTGGAAATATCTCAACTACATATCTAGATTATGCAACACCTATACAAGAGCCTATTGTAAAACGTTATGCAAACCGTCACCGTTTAGAAAAGAAAAACCCAACGGCAGCAGTAAGTGGGTCGGTAGAGCCTATCATATATTATCTAGACCCAGGTACTCCAGAACCTGTTCGTTCTGCATTATTAGAAGGAGCCAGCTGGTGGAATCAAGCCTATGAAGCTGCTGGTTTTAAAGATGCTTTTCAAGTAAAAATGTTACCCGAAAATGCAGATCCTATGGACGTGCGATATAACGTGATACAATGGGTACATCGCAGTACAAGAGGGTGGAGTTATGGAGCAAGCGTTACAGACCCACGTACGGGTGAGATTATCAAAGGTCATGTAAGTTTAGGGAGTCTGCGTATTCGTCAAGATTTCCTTATTGCTCAAGCGCTCATGAATAAACCTTTTGCCGAAAGAGATGATAATTACAAGCCTATGCTAGAAATGGCGTTAGCTAGAATACGCCAGCTAAGCGCTCACGAAGTGGGACACACCATTGGTTTTGCACATAACTTTGCTGCTAGTACAGAAAATAGAGCAAGTGTGATGGATTATCCACACCCTACACTTACATGGTCTGGTGACGAAGTAGATTTTTCTAATGCCTACGCCACAGGAATAGGAGCTTGGGATAAAGTAACTGTTAACTATAGCTACGGAGTGGCACCTCAGGGAACATCAGAAGAGGTCTTTCTTGATAATATACTTACTAGTGCAGAAAAGGCAGGATTGCGATACATTACAGATAGTGATGCAAGAGCTCAAGGCGGAGCACATTATAAAGCACACTTATGGGATAACGGAACAGATGCGGCAGATGAGTTAGAGAAAATGCTTGTTCTTAGAAAAGGTGCAATTTCAAACTTTTCTATAGACAACATCCGTACAAACGAGCCATACTCAGTGCTTGAAGATGTTTTTGTCCCTTTATATTTCTATCATAGATATCAAACCGAAGGAGCAGTAAAGATGATAGGAGGTCTTGATTATAACTATGCTGTTAAAGGAGATAATAATCTCAAAGTAACAGAAACACTTACGCCCAAAGAGCAGCAGAGAGCTTTAAAAAGTGTTTTAAAAACACTTACCGCTAGCCAACTAGCAATTCCCAAAGATAAATTGGCTTTATTTCCACCTAGAGCGCAGGGCTATTATCGCTCTAGAGAAAGTTTTAAAAGTAATGATGGAGTAGCATTTGATGCACTAGGCGCAGCAGCGACAGCTAGTGATATGACATTAGGTTTGCTATTGCACCCAGAACGAGCAAACAGACTAGTGCAACAGAAGGCATTAGATAGTAAGCAAATGGGATTAGATGGTATGTTAGAGACTTTAGTTGAGGCTACACTTTATTCAAAAGAATCAGATAGTTACCACAAGGAGGTGCAGCAGACTATAAATTATAATGTACTGAAGCACCTAATGAACCTTGCAAATCATTCAAGGGCGATACCACAAACTAAGGCTTTTGCAAAAGCACAGTTAAAAGAGGTGATGTCTAATTTTGGTTCAAAATCCTCTGATGCTAATGCTGCATTTATGGTAGATGAGATTAAGGACTTTTTGAAATCACCAGAGAAGTTTAAAGTTCTTCCATCACCTAAGATTCCCGATGGATCGCCTATAGGGTGTTTTGAATAACATTTTCGCGAAAGCGCATACATTATTAAGCCAATCATAATGGAGATTAGCTAACAATCTCCTTAATTAATACCTATATTTTTTGATGAAAATAGATTTACGTTCTGATACAATTACAAAGCCTACGCCTGAAATGCTTGATTATATGATGCGTGCAGAAGTGGGCGACGATGTTTATAAAGAGGATCCCACGGTAAATAAGCTTGAACAGCGTATTGCAGAGATGTTTGGGATGGATAGCGCGCTCTATTTCCCTACAGGAAGTATGACTAATCAAGCTGCCATAAAAATTCACACCCAACCTGGAGAACAACTCATCGCAGATAAGTATGCACACGTTTATAATTATGAAGGTGGAGGAGTGTCCTTTAATAGTGGAGTTTCATGCAAGCTTATAGATGGTCATCGTGGTTTAATAACTGCAGCGCAGGTGGAAGATGCTATAAATCCACCAGATTTTTATCATAGCCCGCTTACAACATTGGTATGTCTAGAAAACACAACTAATAAAGGTGGTGGTGCTTGTTATGATCTTGATGAGATTGTAAAAATTAAAGAAGTTTGTGATGCCCATGGTCTAGGATTACATCTAGATGGAGCGCGTTTATGGAATGCATTTGTAGCTACTGGTCAAACGGCTAGCTCTTATGGAGAGCTATTTGATACGATTTCTGTGTGTTTATCCAAAGGACTTGGAGCTCCTATGGGTTCTGTTTTAGTAGGTAAACAGCAATTTATGAATAAAGCTATGCGCGTGCGTAAGGTATTAGGTGGAGGAATGAGGCAAGTGGGCTTTATGGCAGCTGCTGGTTTATATGCCTTAGATCATCACATAAATAGAATGGCCGATGATCATTCTAAAGCAAAAGAAATTGGAAAATTACTTGACTCGTTATCATATATAAAATCTGTCGAAGAAATAGAGACCAACATTTTAATATTTAATCTTAAAGAAACTACTGATGAAGCTGCTTTTTTGAGTTATCTCATTGATAATAATATTGTTATAAGTGATATGGGGCAGGGTAAGTTGAGAATTGTTACTCATTATGACTACAGTGAAGCTTCTCATAAGCTTGTTTTAGACGTTTTGAAGAAATTTGAGAGTGTCTAGTTTTTGAGGATTTATGCATTAATATCATAACAATTGCTAAGTTTCATTTTATTCATGTATTTCATCGGTAAAAGATGTGATTTCGTCAGAATTTAAAATTCTTAAAAAAAAGTTAACGCATTTGTTAGGGAAAGCACTTATTTTTGTACTTTGAAATTGAAATTCACAACAATTACTTTTAAAATCAACATTATGAAGAAAATTTTATTTTTATGTGCCTTTGTAGGTTTTGCATTTGCAAATGTTCAAGCGCAAGATTTACCAACAAACCCAGAGCCAGGAAAATGTTATGTACGTTGTACTACTCCAGACATTTATGAGACTCAAAGTGTTCAAATCCAAAAGACTCCTGCTTACAAGGTTCTTAAGGTAGTACCTGCTCAATATGA
Organism: Dokdonia sp. PRO95; assembly: GCF_000355805.1. Lineage (NCBI taxonomy): Bacteria > Pseudomonadati > Bacteroidota > Flavobacteriia > Flavobacteriales > Flavobacteriaceae > Dokdonia > Dokdonia sp. PRO95. The sequence continues at coordinate 3,130,516 of NZ_CM001837.1, read as the reverse complement.
TACAGTTACTGAGCGTGTTATGGTAAAAGAAGCTTCTAAGCGTCTTCGAGTAATTCCTGCTACTTACAAAACTGAAACAGTAACTTATGTTAAAAGTACTTCAGGATCTTCTTTAAGAGTAATTCCTGCATCTTTTTCTAACGATACTGAAACTATTGAAGTAAAATCTGCATATGCGCAGTGGGAATTAGGTGCTCCAGCTCCTGATTGTGCTTCTTCTAACCCTGACGATTGTCGTTACTGGTGTTACAAAGGATACCCAGCAGAATATACTACTGTATCTAAGCGTACTTTAGCTTCTGATGCAACTGTACAGTCTACTCCAGGTGCTTCTGCAAACGGAACTTACACTGTAAGAGTAATTGATCAGCCAGCACGTGTAGTTGAGGAAGAAATCCCAGCTGAATTTGCAACTATTACTAAAACTGTAATGGTAAAAGATGCTACTACTACTGAAGATGTAGTTGCTGCAACTTTTGACACTGTATCTAAAGAAGTTCTTAAGCAAAAAGGTGGTCTTACTACTTGGAGAGAAGTTGAGTGTGCTCTTGTTGAGTACCAAGCACTTCCAATCAACTGGAATACTAACTCTGCAACATTAACTCCTGCTGCTAAAAGCATCATCGACACACGTCTTATGCCATTATTAGCTCAAAACCCAGGTGTAAAATTAGAGATTGCTTCACATACTGATTCTAGAGGAGCTGCTTCTTCTAACCAGGATCTTTCTGAGCGTCGTGCACAGTCTGTAGCAAACTACCTTATTTCTAAAGGAGTAAACAACAGTCTTCTTGTAGCAAACGGATTTGGTGAGCGTAAGCTTAAAAACCGTTGTGCAGATGGTGTTTCTTGTACTGAGCGTCAGCATGCTGCTAACCGTCGTACTGAATTCCGTCTTATCAATAACTAAGACTTTATAAAACATTAGCTAACCAGCCCAATGTTAAAGCGCCTTCGTAAGAAGGCGCTTTTTTTATTTATAGTAATCTCTACTATTGGTTTAATACGGTAAACCAAAAAAAAGCCAATCAAATTAATTGATTGGCTTTTAATTTTAATATTGGATAATGCTTACTTGAACATATCCATACCAGGGATGTTAGGCATCCCTTCTTTGGCAACTGCTGCCATTTCTGTATCGTGAATGCTTTGTGCTTTTTCTAAGGCTTTATTGAGGGTTAAGATTAAATAATCTTCTAATTGCTCTTTATCTTCAAGTAGACTATCATCAAGAGTGATCTCCTTTAAGCGTCCACTTGCTGTAACTGTAAGTTTTAACAAATTATCAGATGATGACTCATCCACAAGAACTGTTTTAAGACGTTCCTTTGTTTCTTCTGCTTTTACTTTTGCTTCCTGGAGTTTACCCATTAAGCCCATCATATCTCCAAACATAATTTTGTGTTTAATATTAAGAAAACAAAGTTATTAAATGATTATGAAGCTATTTACAAGAATGGAAAATAGTTAACCGTACGCGTTGTATTTTTGCAAGCAGTTTTTAAAACAAAATACTTTGACAAAGCCCATATTACCTCCTGTAGCTAATAAAATTCCCGTACAATTAGAAAAACACGGAGACATTCGAACTGATGAATATTTCTGGATGAAAGAGCGTGATGCTCCTGAGGTTCTTGATTATTTAAATCAAGAGAATGAATATTATCATAAACTTACAGCTCATACTAAGGACTTTCAGCAATCGCTTTTTGAAGAAATGAAAGGGCGTATCAAAGAAGATGATTCCTCGGTGCCATATAAACACAACGGTTTTTGGTACTATCGTCGTTTTGAGACTGGAAAAGACTATCCTTTATATTGTAGAAAAGAAGCTAGCTTAGATAGTGAAGAGATTGTTGTTTTTGATAATAATAAAATGGCAGAAGGACATTCTTATTTTAGTCAAGCCAGTTATGCTGTATCTGAGGATAATATGATTGCTGCTTTTGGAATAGATACAGTAAGTAGAAGACAGTATACAATAAGGTTTAAAAACCTCAAGACTGGAGAAATTTATCCAGCTGAAATTAAAAATACTACTGGTGGTGCCGTTTGGTCTAACGATAATAAAACCGTTTATTACTCGCGTAAAGATGAAGAAACGTTAAGGTCTAATCAAATATTTAAGCACACCTTAGGTACAGATCCAAGTAAAGACGAGCTTGTTTATCAAGAAAATGATGAGACATTCTATACGTATGTTTTTAAGTCAAAGTCTAAGGACTATATTATGATAGGTTCTGACAGTACGATGACAAGTGAATTTCGTTTTGCATCTGCGGCAAAAGGGACTACTGATTTTAAGGTTTTTCAAGAACGTACAAGGGGGCTAGAGTATGCAGTATCTCATTATGACGATTCTTTTTATATACAGACTAATAAGGATAAGGCGACCAACTTTAAACTGATGAAAACGCCAGTTTCTGCTACTGGAATGGAAAATTGGGTAGATGTTATACCTCACCGTGATGATACCCTACTAGAAGATGTAGAGATTTTCAAGGATTTTCTTGTGGTAAGTGAGCGCAATAATGGTTTGAATAAAATTCACATTAAGCGATGGGACAATACAGAAAGCTATTATTTGCCATTTGATAATGAAACTTATGATGCTTACCCTACCACAAATATCGATTTTGATACGCAGATTTTAAGATATGCATACAATGCTCTTAATACACCTGCGTCTGTCATAGATTTTAATATGGTTACCCAAGAAAAAGTAGTGCTCAAAGAGCAAGAGGTTTTGGGTGGAACCTTTGATAAAAATAATTATAATATGGAGCGCATCTGGGCAACTGCTCAAGATGGCGTTAAAGTTCCTGTCTCTATAATCTATCATAAAGAAACGCAGCTAGATGGTACTGCTCCATTATTACAGTATGCTTATGGAAGTTATGGAAGTACGACAGATCCTTCTTTTTCTACAATAAGATTATCTCTTTTAGACCGTGGTTTTATATATGCAATTGCTCACGTGAGAGGAGGTGAATATTTAGGTAGAAAATGGTACGAGGATGGAAAACTCCTCAAGAAAAAGAATACGTTTACAGACTTTATTGATGTTTCAAAACATTTGATAAGTAAGTCTTATACTTCGGCTAGTCATTTATATGCTTATGGAGGTTCGGCTGGAGGTTTATTAATGGGTGCAATTATAAATATAGCGCCAGAGCTTTATAATGGTGTAATCGCTGCTGTACCATTTGTAGATGTAGTAACTACGATGCTTGATGATACTATTCCGCTTACTACAGGGGAGTATGATGAGTGGGGTAATCCTAATGAAAAGGAATACTATGAGTACATGAAGAGCTACAGTCCTTATGACAACGCTTTCGCGAAAGCGTATCCAAATATCTTTGTAACCACTGGATATCATGATAGTCAAGTGCAATACTGGGAACCAGCAAAATGGGTGGCAAAATTAAGAGAAATGAACGTTGCGGATACAAAAGTCATGTTTCATTGTAATATGGATGCTGGTCATGGTGGTGCTTCTGGACGCTTTGAAGCCTTAAAAGAAATTGCCGAAGATTATGCCTTTTTGCTTGATTTAGAGTCTATTAACCAATAGTGTGCCAGTTTGCTGTTTATAACTGCATGATATTGAAGTGAAGTAGAGGAAAGACGTTCCACATTTTTGTGTTACTTTTGCTCTGTTTTGCACGGCTCTTTTTTAGGATTGTGCAACGCTTTAATCAAGATATATGAATAAGGATTTAAACGTGTATGATAATGTGTTACAACTAGTAGGTAACACACCGCTCATCAAGTTAAATAAAATTACTGAAGGTTTTAAAGGTCAATTTCACGCAAAGGTAGAGGCTTTTAATCCAGGACACTCATCAAAAGATCGTATTGCTCTTCACATTATAGAAGAGGCAGAGCGCACAGGAGTCCTTAAACCTGGAGATACGATAATTGAAACTACTTCTGGAAACACTGGATTTAGTATTGCAATGGTGAGTATAATTAAGGGGTATGAGTGTATTCTTGCTGTAAGCTCAAAATCATCGCCAGATAAGATTGATGCTTTAAAAGCGATGGGAGCAAAGGTGTACGTATGTCCTGCAAATGTAAAGGCAGACGACCCAAGATCTTATTATAGCGTTGCAAAACGTTTACATGAGGAAAACAAAGGATCTGTATATATCAACCAGTATTTTAATGAGTCAAATATGGATGCTCACTTTAATACTACGGGACCAGAAATCTGGAATCAAACAGAAGGAAATATCACTCACTTAATTGCTTGTAGTGGAACAGGAGGTACTATATCTGGTACTGCAAGATTTTTAAAGCAACAAAATCCAGACATAAAAATTATAGGGATTGACGCCTATGGATCTGTGATTCAAAAATATCATGAAACTCGTGAATTTGATGCAGCAGAAATCTATCCATATCGTATAGAAGGACTAGGTAAAAACTTAATACCTACAGCAACAGATTTTGATGCCATTGATAAGTTTGAAAAAGTAAGTGATCAAGAGAGTGCGCATACAGCAAGAGAAATTGCAACTACAGAAGGTCTGTTTGTAGGTTATACAAGTGGAGCAGCTGTACAAGGTCTTAAGCAACTCGCAGCACAAGGAGAATTTGATGACAATAGCAAGGTGGTTGTTATATTTCCAGATCACGGAAGTCGCTATATGAGTAAAGTATTTAGTGACAAGTGGATGAATGATCAAGGTTTTTTTGATAGTCAAAATGAAGAGACAGTAGCGACTATAGAATACATAAAGTAAACATCTAGAATATTACGTATATTTAAGCTCCTACCTATGTAGGAGCTTTTTATTTTGGGCATCATATTGCAATTGTTTTTGCATTTGTTCAAAATATCAAAAAGGTGTACTTTTGCACCTGTTTTCAAAACAAGTTTATGAGAGATTTATTTGATAAAATTTACAAGGATAAGGGGCCATTAGGTAAATGGGCTTCAGTGGCAGAGGGATACTTTGTTTTTCCTAAACTAGAAGGACCTATTTCTAACAGAATGAAGTTCCAAGGGAAAGAAGTAATTACATGGAGTGTAAATGATTATTTAGGTCTTGCAAACCGTCCGGAAGTACGTGAGGTAGATGCGCAAGCAGCAGCAGACTATGGTGCGGCTTACCCTATGGGTGCTCGTATGATGTCTGGTCACACTGCGCTACATGAGCAATTACAAAACGAATGTGCCGAGTTTGTACAAAAAGAAGCGGCATATCTTTTAAATTTTGGTTACCAAGGTATCATGTCTACTATTGATGCATTAGTAGGTAAAGATGACATTATCGTATATGACGTAGATACTCACGCTTGTATTATAGATGGTGTTCGTTTACACATGGGTAAACGTTTTACTTACAAGCATAACGATATGGCAAGTATCGAAAAAAACCTTGAGCGAGCTACAAAAATGGCAGAGCAAACTGGAGGAGGAATCCTTGTGATTTCTGAAGGTGTTTTTGGAATGCGTGGTGAGCAAGGAAAACTAAAAGAGATAGTTGCCCTTAAGAAAAAATTTAACTTCCGTTTATTAGTTGACGATGCTCATGGTTTTGGAACTTTAGGAGCAACGGGAGCAGGGGCAGGAGAAGAGCAAGGAGTACAAGATGATATAGATGTATATTTTGCAACATTTGCAAAGTCTATGGCATCTACAGGAGCTTTTATAGCTGGAGATCAAGAAATAATAGATTACTTAAAATATAATTTACGCTCACAAATGTTTGCAAAGTCATTGCAAATGCAACTTGTGGTCGGAGCACTTAAGCGTCTTGACATGTTACGCTCTATGCCAGAACTTCGCGAGAAGTTATGGGAGAATGTTAATGCACTTCAAGGAGGTCTTAAAGAAAGAGGTTTTGATATAGGAACAACGCAATCTTGTGTAACACCTGTATATCTTAAAGGGAGTGTGCCAGAAGCAATGGCGCTTGTAAAAGACTTACGCGAGAACCACGGTGTGTTTTGTTCTATTGTAGTATATCCAGTGATTCCTAAAGGGCTTATTCTACTTAGAATGATACCTACAGCTTCACATACACTTACAGATGTAGAAGAGACGCTCAATGCTTTTGAGGCAATACGAGAACGATTAGATAATGGAACATATAAGAGACTTTCTGCTAAGGTAGCAGAAGCTTTTGGAGCATAAAGTTCTAATAAATAATAAAAAAATAAGCCGTTACTTTTTGAGTAACGGCTTATTTTTTTTAAAACTATTTTAAATTTATTCTTGACTATCAGTAGATGAAGCCATGTGCAATTGGTTATCAAATTGTAATGTTCTAATAGGGAATGGAATATTTATATCATTTGCATCAAAGGCTTTCTTTATCGCTAGCATTCCTTTGTGCTTGGCAGTTAGTTTTTGTTTGCCATTTACACAGTCTACCCAAAATCTACATACAAAGTCAATTGAGCTTCCTCCAAAGGCTGTATAAAAGAATTCTACCTCCTCCTTATCACCTTCTTGAGGGAATTTACTTGAGATGGTATCCTTAGTAAGTTTTTCTACCATTTCTAGGTCAGACTCGTAACCTACACCACATTCTATGATAATGCGCATGCGATCTGTAACCGAATAATTTTTCATCGGATTATCAGTAATTGTTTTGTTAGGTATCACCACAATATTATTATCTGGCTCTCTAATACTAAAGTTGTTGAGCTTAATATCTTCTATAAAACCTACATATCCACTAGTTTCTACCCAGTCTCCTATATTTACTCTTTTTCTAAATGATAAAATAATACCCGCGATTCCATTTGCAAGAGCACCTTGCAATGCTAGACCTATAACAAGCCCAGAAACTCCTGCACCAGCAATTAAGGTATTCAATGTTTTATCTAAGTTTAATACGCCTAAGGCAAGAAATATACCTACAAGTACTACAAATACAGCGAGGGCTCTACCTATAAGTTTAGTGATAGACTGTTGCGGTACATATCGTTTTACAATTTTTTGGGAGTACTTATTTACAAATCTCGATACGAAGTAAGCAATAAGTAATACTAAAAGAGCAACGCCTAAATTCGGTAAGTTTCTTATAAATGCTTCTACCCATCCCCACAATTTAGTCGATAGGTTATTTAATGATTCGGTAATCTTATCCATGTCTTTTTTTTGTTGGATTTCAATTTACCTCTGCTTCTTGCCTTGCACAAGGGCTTTAACCATCATTAACGCGTGTACTAAGATATTTTGAGTAAATATTAAGAAGTTCAATGGGAATTGTCACGCTTTCGCGAAAGCGTGAAAAAACATTAATCCTCCGCTTAAGGATTTTGTGAAGCTCTAGCCGAAAGAATTCCATCGCCTATTATCTCCTGAATGTTTTGCTTGTCTTCTGTACTCATTTTAGGATTTGCAACATCAATATTTACCATAGGAAATGCTATGTTGTAGTACATTGCAAAATGATCTGACCCAAAATATGCGAGTCGTTTCATGTTTGTTACATGCAGATCCTTTGAGTAAAATAAATGGTCTAGGGGAAACCTGAGCAACCAGTAATTTGCATGAAAGGATGGATAGAGACCACGACCTACGCGCGGATCTAGATATCCTGTGATTTTACTAAAAAGTCTCGAAGTCTTAGACCACACCACATCATTGAGATCACCGCAAACGACGGTTGCATCTTTAGATTCTCTACATTGCTTACCTACCAGCATCAACTCTGCATCACGTTCTTTTGAAGTTTCGTTTTCTGATGGACTAGGAGGAGCAGGATGTATTGCTATAAGATTAAATGGCTGGTCTGCATAGGTTATCTCGCAGTGTATCGATGGAATGTCCTTTTCTACAAGATATTTAATCTCTGAAGATTGAAACGGAATTTTTGAATACACATGCATTCCATAAAAGTTATCTAATGTTGCTTTTACGGTGTGAGTATACTCTGGAAAAGCTTGAGATATTTCTTCATCCCACTTTTGATCAGACTCCATGGTGATAAATATATGAGGATTGCTCTCCTTTATGATAGTTATAAATTTATCGTAGTTCGTGTTAGTCTGCAATACATTTGCGGTAACGAGTGTGAGCTGTTCTTTATGGAACTCTGCCTTAGGCTTGCGTCTGTGATAAAAAGGTGTGTAAGGTCTTATGAGCCATAATTGAAATAAAAGTACCGCTATCATCACAGCGATAAATACTATTTGTGTCACAGTGAAGACCTCCCAGGATATAAATGCAACTCCCAATAAAAGTAGCTGAATAACTACTGTTTGAATTCTCACAAAATCAAAAAAGCGTATGCTCCAGTGTGTCGCCGGAAGCAAGGGGAGTAGTGGCCCTATGATAAATATTGAGAATAGTAGTAGTAACATTATAGTAAAAATAGAAAAGCATCGCGATAGGAGCGATGCTTTTTAGAATTGTTTGTGAAGAATAAACCTAAATTTCTCCTAAGAGCTCTTTCATTTTTGCTCCTAGTGCAGGGCCTCTTAGATCTTTTGCTATAATAACGCCATTTTCATCTAGTAAAAATGTCGCAGGTATTGCTCGTACTCCATAACTTCTAGGTATAGGATCTTGCCAAAACTGTAAGTTTGATACGTGATACCAGTCCATTTTATCTTTTTCTATGGCTTGTAGCCATCTTTCTTTTTGGTCTGGCCTATCAAGAGATACACTTATAATATTAAGGCCTTTATCATGATATTGATTATACACATTTACAACATTAGGATTTTCCATACGGCAAGGACGACACCATGAAGCCCAAAAGTCAATGATGGTATATTTACCTAAAGTTTCAGAAAGTGATAGGTCTTTACCTTCTGGAGTTTTTGCGGTAAACTCAGGAGCTTTATTCCCTATGCTAGCGAGACTGCTTGCGATACGTTGTGATTTGAGTTGAGCGATATAATTTTCTACACTTTCTCCCACAGTAGAGTTTTGAATATCCTCAGAAAGACTATTGTAATATGCTTCGGACTCTTCAATTTTCAAGACTTTCTCATTTATTAAGTCAGATAGTGCAATTACGGAGACCATTTTGTCAGTATTTTTCTCAACTACTGCTTTTTTATCGGTAATAAATTGCGTGTCCATGGCTGCTATTTGGTCACGGATAATGTTTACCTTAATTCCATCTGTTTCTCTCTGTGCCTTTTGCATCTCTTGAATGAGCTGTTGTCTCTTTTTGTTAGTCTGCATAGCAGTCTTACGGTAATTATTAAACAACTCATTTTCTATACTACCTGTGACTAAAGAGCTAGATAAGCTATCTTTGTACAGAGTTAGAGTAAGTGGTTGCTCATCTTTTACTAGCAAAAGTTGGCTAGTAGCTGTAGCTTCACTTAGTATTAATAATCCAGTGCCTTCTGTTATAGCTTTTGTAAAAGTGAATTTACCAGCATTTACAATGGCAGTGTCTAAAGGAATACGTTTATTATTAGGCCCTAATTCCTCTAAGATAAGTGACGTACCATCAGCCATACCAGCAGCGGTACCTTTTATAGGAGTACTATTATTATCTCCACAGGAGAATAAAGAGAATAAAATTACAAGAATTAGTAATTGTTTCATGAGATCATATTTTTATAATAACAAAAATAAGGTTTACAGTTATTAATAAAGAAGAGAAGAGGAGTTTTGAAGACCCAATTTATGAAAACCGGAGTACATTTTAGAGATCAAGAGTTCCCGCTAGAATTGCATTTTAGTGTAGGTAAATTATTGAGTCATTATAAAAATAATCTCGCCTCAAATAATTTAAGATTACAAAGGCGTGCAAAAGAAATAATGGAAATTGTCTCTGAGTATCCAGAATTAGAATCAGGAATAAAAAATCTTGATAGCCTGAGCACTTATAAAAATCAAATAGATGATCTTTTTAGTGATTTATTTCCAAGCGCACTGCAACAAAATGAGATAAAAATTGCCTCTATGCCTTTTCAAGAGGCTGTATTACAATCTACAGAGAGGTATGATAATATACTTCTCAATGCCGGCGATAATTTTATTCCAGAGATTAAAAATTTTAATGATGACCACTATTATCTCATGGGATGTAGTATTATTCTCATGCAGTACTATGGTTTTAAAATAGACTTTAGGCGTCCTTTTTATTATGAAATTCCTGATGGTCTAGGAATGACACGTTTCTATAGGATGCTCTATAATGGAGATTACATTGATATAGAGCGTAAGGAGGGAACACCTAAAATAACTGAAGAAGAAGTAAACATACTCCTAGATAATTTTGATAATATAGAATTGTGGAAAGAAAAATTTCCTCCCCACAGTTATATTTTTAAAGGATTTGTGGTGGCAAATTTATATGACGCAACCACCGAAGTTTCTATTTCAGATTTTAAGTCGGGATTACTTCGTTATGAAGATGAGGATATAAACTTTACACACGATTTCCATAGAATTTTTCAAGCGATATTTGGTCTTCCAGAATTACAAATAGGTTTCTCAAATTATAATAAGGAAGATGAGGCTTTTGAGCTTGTGCCATTTAAAGACATAAGTAGTTACCTGTTGTACGGAGATACCGAGGCTTCATGTAATACCATACTCTGTAAAGGATCTTATGAAGCCGTATTTAATACAGGAGATTACTTTGCTGTTTCAGATATTGAAAAACATCACAAAAGCGACAAGAGCATAAAGATGTATCAAAATCTTTATGACCAAGGTATAAAAAGTGTTATTCTAGCCCCTATACGTCACAAAGGAGTTTTACTTGGTATTCTAGAGCTGGCCTCTCCTAATAAAGGTGCTCTTAATAGTATAAATGCAAATAAACTTGCAGACATTATGCCGTATCTTATTGATGCGGTTTTACGTAACAAAGAGCAACAAGAAAATGAAATAGATCTAATTATTCAAAATGAATGTACATCTATTCATAAAAGTGTGTATTGGAAGTTTGAAAAAGAAGCAAAACGTTACTTAAGGTTACAGATAGAAGGAGATAGTAACGTGCAATATAGAGATGTTGTTTTTAAGGATGTTTATCCATTATTTGGTCAAATTGATATTAAAGGATCTTCTGAGTCTCGTAATGCGGCTACTCAAAAAGATATATTATTACAGTTACATAATGCCATTGCGATATTAGAAGCTGCTAAGACTAATGAAAGTCTACCTATTTATGAGCAACTTATTTTCAATCTTAATATATTTTTAGAGAAAACAAAAGAGAAATTAGAGGTAGATAGTGAGCGTAAGATTTTAAATTTCTTGAGTGAGAATATCCGACCATTATTTACGCATTTACTTAAGAAAAGTGACGAGCTTAATGAGCTAATTACTGCATACAGAAGCCAGATAGAAGATAGCCTAGGTCTTGTATATCGTCATCGTAAATTTTATGATGAATCTGTAATGTTATTAAATAAACGTCTAGCTTCTGTATTACAACGCAAGCAGAAAGAGGCGCAAATGATGTACCCTCACTTTTTTGAGCTTTTTAAGACAGATGGGGTAGAGCACAATATGTATGTAGGTGAGTCTATTACAAAGCATAATAGTTTCAATAAGATTTATCTCTACAACTTAAGGTTGTGGCAGCTACAAGTCATGTGTGAGATGGAAAACGAGCATTTCTCGCTTGCGCAAAAAATGGATCATCCACTTGAGGTAGCCTCTATGATTCTCGTGTTTAATACATCATTATCTGTACGTTACCGTATGGATGAAAAAAGATTTGATGTAGATGGAACTTATAATGCTCGTTATGAAGTTGTAAAGAAACGTGTGGATAAGGCTTTTATAAAAGGTACTACAGAACGTATAACACAAGCTGGAAAAATCACTATAGTCTACTCACAAGAAGCAGATGAGCAAGAGTATCTTAGATATATAAACTTCTTACAATTAAAGAATCACTTAGGTAATGAAGTAGAAATCCTTGAGTTAGAAGACTTACAAGCGGTTACAGGCTTAAAAGCTATACGTGTGAATGTATTGTATAAAAAAGTAATAGGTAAAGAGGCAAAAGAGTTTTATACCTATGAAGATCTCATAGAGGAAATAAAAAATTAAGATAACACATAAAAAAAACGGGTTCTGCAAAGAACCCGTTTTACTTTTTATAGTAGTGTTGATATTACATTAGTGAGGCCTTCTACATCCTCCATGACTTCAACAGCTTGATCTCTGTATGCAAAGAACACGGCAAAAGTAAGTACAGATATAACAATGCCTACCATAAATATATTATAGGTAATTCTCAATAGTTTATACTTTCTGTCGAGTACGACTCCAAGAAAATATAAATCTTTAGTAAGAGCAGAATATATATACTCTTTATCTTGAAGCATTTCTCCTATCGCCCATTCGTAATCTTCTAGTTTCATTTTATGAAAATTACCAAAAAAGAGTAGGTTCACCTTTTTCAACTTTACATCTTCTCTGTCAAACTCGCCCCTAGTGACATTAGGTCGAGTAGCAATTATAGACATAATCATTGATATCATGGCAAAAAGTACAAACACAGCCGTTGGGTAAATAAGGTGAGCATTGCTAGGAGACTCTAGTTTTGGGATTAGGTTTGCTAGAGCGAGAGAAATCACAATTGCATTTACAGAAAGAAGGATGTTTGCCTTAGTATCTGCAATATCACTTAATTTAATATGGTTGCGCAGCGCTATGCGATACATAGACTGTATGCCTTTTTCAGGGCTAGCATCTTTAAGTTGGACTTTTAGTTTCTCCTTTTTGCGTGCTTTTTTAGCCTTCTTTCTTGCTTTTGTAAGGTCTTTTAAGTTACTATCTTTTTTAGGTTTCCAGTTTTCTTGTGCATAATGCGTGTAGTAGCGATGCTTGACAGTAAACATCTCAATATTTGCCTTATTCCACTCTTCGGCGGTAAATTCTTTAATGCCTTTAATTTTTAATTCTTGACGCAAATATTCGCTTGCTTCAGGAAAATAATTCTTGGCAAAATGTGATGCATCTGCATCTCTCAATACTTTCTCTAGGTACGTTTGAGGTTCTACACGCATATCTGTAGCGAGAATCACCTTTTTGACTTCTTCAATGATGGAAGTCTCAACTCCTTGTTCTTTTAAGAACGTTTCAGCCATTTGAGCACTACGCGCTTCATGATTTTCGGTTCCATCTACATATCCTATGTCATGTAGTAGTGCGCTAAGCTGTAAGATGAGCTTTTCTTCATCTTTAAGACTTTCTTCACTATTATCAATTATTTCTTGGGTACTTTTAAGTACTCGTTTGGTATGGACATAGTTATGATATATACATGTCTTAGGTAGTTCATTATCAAATAGTTCAGAAATAAATCTATCTGTCTTTTCTAGTAGTTCAGTCATAGTTACTATAAGCCTGTTAGACCTCTAATGTACATTAAAAACAAGGACATGAACAAATATTACCGTTTTCTTAACTTCTCAGTAGCCATTTTGCTTAGTAGTTGTGCGACTTATTCTCCTAAATATGCAGATGAGTCAAGCGAGCCTTCTCGTTTTGATAATAGTTCGCTTTCGCGAAAGCGTATACATAAAACCTTCTACCTCATAGGCGATGCAGGAGGAGATAAAGATGGTGGTAGCACCTATGCTCTTGACGCATTTAAGAAAGTGATAGACACGGCACAGACAGAGAATGACTATGCAATCTTTTTAGGTGACAATATTTATGATGCGGGACTTCCATCAAAAAAACACCCAGAAAGAGCCGAAGCTGAGCGCAGATTAAACATACAAGTAGCAGCAGTCGAAAACTTCAAGGGGAAAACGATGTTTATCCCAGGAAATCATGATTGGTATGCAGATGGCGTAGAAGGTGTAAAGCGCCAAGAGAAGTATATAGAAGACGCGCTAGATGATAAGGAGGCATTTCAACCTGAAAATGGGTGTCCTATTGAAATGAAAAGCTTAAGTGAATCTGTAGAGTTAATGATTATAGACACACAGTGGTATCTAGAAGACTGGGACAAGCATCCTACAATTAATGATAATTGTGACATTAGGAATAGAACTGATTTATTTTTAGAAATAGAAAATGAGTTCAAAAAGAATAACGAAAAGACTATTCTTGTAGTAATGCACCACCCGATGTATACAAATGGGATACATGGTGGAAAGTATGGTATAAGAAAGCAATTGTATCCTACACAGAGTAATTTACCACTACCTGTTCTTGCGTCTCTTGTTACCCAAGTAAGATCACAGGGTGGAGTGTCAATTCAAGATCGCTATAACAAGCAATATAATGAGTTAATGCAGCGCATCTCTGTACTTGCGAGAGATACAGATAAAGTGATTTTTGCATCAGGACATGAGCATAGTATCCAGTATATAGAGCATGATGGTATAAAGCAAATCGTGAGCGGAGCAGGAGCAAAGAACAGTGCCGCAGCTTTAGGAGACGATGGTTTGTTTTCTTACGGAGGTCAGGGATTTGCTATTCTGGACGTATATGAAGATGAGTCTTCATCTGTAAGATTTTATGCGGCAAATCAAGGAGAACCTACTTTATTATATACAAAAGAGGTTTTTGCTCCTCGTAAGGAAGTAAACTTAGATTCGCTACCAGATATATATCCAGAGACTGTGATGGCTACAGTGTATGCACAGAATAATACAGATGTGTCAGATGTACATGAGTCACTATGGGGAGATCATTATAGAGCTGTTTACGGAACTCCAGTAACCGCTAAAGTTGCTACGCTAGACACACTCATGGGCGGCTTTACAGTAGATCGTAAGGGTGGAGGTCACCAGACGAGATCTTTACGACTTAAAGATAAAGATGGGAGAGCTTATAATTTAAGAGCAGTGAGAAAGAGCGCAGTGCAGTTCCTACAAAGTGTTGCTTTTAAAGAGGTTTTTGTTCAAGAAGAATTCAGAGATACATTTACAGAAGATTTAATTTTAGATTTCTATACTTCTGCACATCCATATGCTTCCCTTGCGGTGGCAGAGCTATCTGATGCAGTGGGTATTTATCACACAAACCCTAGCTTAATTTATGTGCCCAAACATGATGCACTAGGTAAGTACAATGCAGAGTACGGGAATGAACTATACATTATAGAAGAACGCCCAGACGAAGATTTTCTAGATGTTCCTTCTTTTGGAAACCCTGATAGTATTGATAGTACAGATGATCTTTATGAAAACTTACGTAAGGATGAGAAGTATCAAGTAGATGAAGACTCCTATTTACGAGCACGTATTTTTGATATGCTTATAGGTGACTGGGATCGTCACGCAGACCAGTGGAGATGGGCACGTTTTGATAGTGATGGAAAAAAAATATACAAGCCTATTCCAAGAGATAGAGATCAGGTTTTTTCAAAATTTGATGGTGCTATTTTAGGATTACTCAAAACATTAATTCCAGCGTCTAGACAGTTTCAAAATTATGATGGAGATCTAGAAAATGTAAAGTGGATTAACGAGGCAGGTATAATAATGGTTGGTGGGGTGCTCACCAAGAATTCTGTAAAGAAGGATTGGATAGCACAAGCTCAATATATACAAGATAATCTCAGTGATGAAGATATCGCGAGAGCATTTACAAAATTGCCTCTTGAAGTTCAAGATGTAGGTGTAGATGAGATTGAGAAAAGCCTTAAAGAACGTAGAGGTAACATTGTTGACATCGCAGGTGAATATTATGATTATCTGGCTTCGCTAGTAGTACTTACAGGAACAGATAAGGATGATCATTTTGAAATTACTCGTAATGATAAGGAGACTAGAGTCCAGATATCAAGAATTAAAGATGGAGAAGTTCAAACTCCTTTTGTAGATCGTGTTATAAACTCTGATGAGACTGGCGAGATATGGATTTACGGTCTTGATGATGATGATAGCTTTAAGGTAAGTGGAGAAGGAAAGTCGCCTATAAGAATGAAAATTGTAGGAGGACAAAACAACGATATCTACGAGATAAAAGACGGTCGTCGCCTCAAGGTTTATGAGCACAAAACATTGCCTAATACGATAAAAGAAAAAGGAGGCGCAAGTTTTAAAATGTCAAATATTTATTCATTTAACACCTATGATCCCTTAAAGAAAAAGAGTTATGCAAATAATATTTTACCAGCTATAGGTTTTAATCCTGATGATGGTTTTCTGATAGGAATAAATGATGTGTTTACTACTAACGGTTTTAAGAATGATCCTTTTAGTAGTAGGCATACGCTAAATGGAACTTATTCATTTGCTACGGAGTCCCTAAGTTTAAAATATGAAGGGAATTTTGCAAACGCTTTTGGGCAGTGGAACTTGATAGTAGGAGGTAAGTTTACAAACGAAGCTTTTTCTCGTAACTTCTTTGGTTTTGGTAACGAGACTGTAAATAATGATGATGATTTAGGGTTAGACTTCAATAGAGTTCGTAATGGGGAAGTAGGCGCACATATAGGAGTAGAAAGTGACAACACCTTTGGAAGTAGATTGCGATTTGTATTTAATTATGAGCGTATTGAAATTGAACCTACAGGTGGCCGAGTGATAGATGATGCTAGCTTATTTGCACCAGATCGCAGTAATTTCTTTGG
This sequence comes from Dokdonia sp. PRO95, assembly GCF_000355805.1. Classification (NCBI taxonomy): domain Bacteria; kingdom Pseudomonadati; phylum Bacteroidota; class Flavobacteriia; order Flavobacteriales; family Flavobacteriaceae; genus Dokdonia; species Dokdonia sp. PRO95. Next base: position 3,114,026 of record NZ_CM001837.1, on the reverse strand, counting down.
AGGGCAATCTTTTATAGGCGTAGAAGGAGCTTATACCTATGTAAGTGCAGATAACCAGGCTAACCCCACAAGAGGAATGGATTTTGCAACAATAATAGGAGCAAAGCGCAATATAAGCGATGGTAGTAGAATGTATGCTTATGTAAATCCTAAATTAGGGTTTTATAATGCCTTGTCTAAAAACAGAAAGTTAGTCCTTAAAACACTTGTGCAAGCTCAAGTGCGCATAGGTGATGACTATGAGTTCTACCAAGCCGCATCTTTAGGTGCAAATTCTGGTTTGAGAGGATATAGATTTAATAGATTTACAGGAGAATCAGCACTAGCTGGTTCGGCAGATTTGAGATATAGTTTCAATAGATTTTCTACAGGATTGATTCCTATCCAGATAGGTGTTTTTGGCGGAGGAGATGTAGGTCGTGTTTGGCTTGATGGAGAAGATAGTGAGAAGTGGCACAATAACTTTGGTGGAGGTTTCTGGTTAAATATGGTAGATACTGTATCTGGCCAACTAGGAGCGTTTGCTGGTGAAGATGGTATGAGAATCGATTTTAGATTCGGTGTAAGATTGTAATAATCCTTTATAGAAAGACTTTAAAATCTCGCATTAATGCATAAAAAAAGCTCCCTATTTGGGAGCTTTTTTTGTGTACTATTTTTGAATTTGTGTAGGTTGTAAAAGACTAAGACTTGATTCTTTTTTAGGGGGTAAATTTCCTTTTTCACGCTTTCGCGAAAGCGTAACTCTAAAACTAGTATTTAATTATAATCCTAATGATATGCCGAAGCCTAATCTTCCACCTTCTGGACCGTCAAAGTAGCTTATATTTCCTTTAAGAGCACTAGCGGTAGAAAGATTAACACCACCACCATAACTATAATGTAGTGTGTTGCTTTCCATGAGTTCGCTCCAGACTCTTCCAGTATCATAACCTGCATACATATCTATTCTCAATGGAAAAAATGCTGTTTTAATGGGTTTCAATTGGAAAGCCAGATCTGCTGAAGCTGCAAGCGCTTGTTTGCCTATAAAACGATCTTGCCTATAAGATCTCAACCCTGTATTTGCTCCTAACGAAGCTGCTTTATAGAATGGTATATCATTTCCAAAGCGCAACTGTCCCGCTATACTAGTTTTAAGTACAAGATCACGAGATCTATCTATTGCATTCCAAAGCGTAAGACGAGGATCTAGCACTCCTACAGTATTAGTACAGGTTACTTCATCAAGAAAACTTCCTCTTATAGCCACATCCATCCCGCGAGTAGGGAATCGCTCATCATCGATACTATGATAATTATAGAGCCCTGTTATTACAAAATAACGAGCATCTACTATGCTAGTATTATTTTGAGGTCCCACGTTTATATCTTCATAAGATATGTCAATCTCAGAAGTGGTACCGTATTCTCCATTGTAATACAATCCTATACCACCTGTGAGGTACTGCATATTAATGCGGTTTGCGTCAAAAGAGTTGGTGGTGTTGTATAGTGAACTATTACCTTCTCCGAAAAAGTTTTCTGTAAAATTTGCAGTAGTTGCTCGTCCAAAAACTTTGAAATTCCAGTCATGAAAAAGGTGTGCTTTGTGCCATGATAAGTTAACATCACCAGCTTGTGTAAGGGAAATATAGCGAGCATCTAGCTCAAATTTTGTAGTAAAAGGATTTCTTTCAAATCCTAAAGTAGCTTTTCCAAATTGTATTCTTGGAGAGAAACCTTCATCTGGATTATAGACCGCCTCAAGACCAAAGCTTCCTCCTTTTTTAGGTGTTCTCTCTGCATCGTAAATGCGGTTTTCATAAATGTCATCTATGTGCCTTGTCGCATTCCCTTTATCTACAATCTTATTATTAGTAGATTTTTGATCGTATATGGTAACATTATTTCCACCAATAATTTCATAAGTATCATTATCTAATCCTCCAGATAGCACAATGTTAATCGCACTTTTATGTTCACCTTGCACATCAAATACATCTTTGTCATCAAGTCCATAAATCCAGATATCTTTAGTATCAACAGGATTAAAAGTACGATCAAATAATACGTTTCCTTTTTCACCATCTTTAATTCTATAGCCCGTTACACGTACCTCACCATTAGCAAGATTCTGGATATCAAAATGGTCGTCTTTATCGGTTCCCTTGAGCACTTGAAACTCTAGAAAGTGCTTGTAGTACCTCTGTACAATGTCCTCTAGGTTGTCTTTACGTGAGAGAAGATCAGTTTGAATACCTTTCCATATCTCATCTTGAATTTCAATTGGAGCCTCACTAAAAGCCTTTTTTACCACTTCAGGTGTGATATTTTGCTGGATATACTTCATCTCTTCTATCCACACAGACTTATCTGAATGCATCACTAAGGCCCGGTCGAGATTAATAGCGCTCTGGCTAAATTGTTCTATGTATGGAATATCTGGGCCGTAATTACCAAACTGTCTCAAACCACTCATCACTTTTTGCATTGAGGTAAGAAATGAACCATCAAACTTTGCAAACACTTGATCGCGATCTCTAGGGACAGCAGTGTATATGGTAGTTCCTTCTTTCTCATCTACTTGACTTTGTGCCCAGCGCCATTGATCCTCATGTCTATCCCAATCACCTATGAGCATATCAAAAATGCGAGCTCTTATATAAGTTCTTTCATCAAGTTGATTTTGATCATCTTCGCGTAGTTCTTTAAAAAGATCCTGAGTGCTTTCTACTTCCTTACTAAACCTAAACATATGTGAATTATCAAAATCGCCATCAGGTTTTTCGACAATCATGTATAATTGATTTCCATGTGTTTTATTAAAGTTGCCTAGAAGTTTTTGCTTAGGCACATAAAATAATTTAGGATGCGTATGTGGTAATTTTATAGCGCCTGCTAGTCTAGGGATAGCAAAAGCGCCATAGGGATGTGCAGCGGTGTAAAAATCTTTAATGATACTCGCCGGCACAGTTCCTTTAAAATAACTCTCTCCATCAAGATCATTATATCCAGCAGATTTAAGAAAGGCGATTGGGTCTTTTGCAATAGCTCGCATGTTATACTCTTTATCGTCTTTTGTTACTAGTCGCAAACCGTTAGTCTGGTTTCCACCACCTGCTCTTTCTACAGTAAGTCCTCCGTACAGGGTATCGAGTAGTACAACGGGTGCTTCTACATCAACTCCGTATACATATCGATAATGTTTACCCCAAAATTTTTCATACTTCTCAGATTTCTTTACAGCCTCTGCAGGATACACAGATGCCTTCACTGTTTTAGGAAATACTGTAGTAAGAGAATCAAGGTTATAAGGTTCTGGTTGCCCACCAGGAAACAGCCTAGGAACACCTCTCTGGCTAAAGGCTTCTTTAAACGCACCGTCTTGCAAAGTAAAGAAGTGAACAGATGATGAGTTGTCTTCATAAATTCTTACTTCTGTATATCCAGGCTTTGTTGAGGTAAACAGTCCTCTCTTACTCAAACGGGCAGGTTTTACACTACTTCCCGTTCCCGTAATTACTTGTTTTATAGCCCCGTGATCTATATACTGCAAAGAGCGTTCATGACCAGAAACTATAATTACCTTAGGAACATCAAACGCAGCTAGTTCTATGGTAGACATTAACTCGTTCATAAGAGGATTATATCGGTCTTGCTTAGAAAGGCCTCCTTGTGATCTTAAAAATGACCACGAGGCTCCTGCAAGTGGTATAAATGCATTTTCAGAAGTAGGTTTATATACAACAGTAGACGGGATTTCTCCCCCATAAATACCATTTGAGTATAAAGGATGATGCATAGCGATAAGCACTGTTTTGTGACGAGCTTTACGCATTTCACTAGCGAGCAAGGTATTATATTGTACTCTTGTCTTTAACTCACACTTATCATTAATTCCGTCCGTTTTACTCCAATCCTCAATATACCATTGTGAGTTTATGAGTATAAGCTCTATTTCGTCATTCACGCTTATTACCTCCAGCGGACAACCATTTTTAGGCAGAAAGTGATCTTCTTCCTTATAAAAGTCTTCAATGTACGTCTCAATATCTTCAAGACCTTTTACACCTCTCTCGTTCCATTCTTGCTCTCCAGTGAGAAATAATGAAGTTCCTTTGAATGATGTAGATAACGATAATTGTGCATCTAGTTGAGATGAAACCTGGCTATCCTCTAGATTGCTATTATGTAGATTATCTCCTAGAAATAGGAGATAGTCATCTTCTTTTGATAATGTGGCAAACTCTTTTTCTAATGAGACGATTAATTGGCTATTTGGACCTTTCAAGGCTGCACCAGCATTGGCTATAGAAAATATGCTCGTGTATTCTCTAGAATTGGAGTCAAAAAAAGTACTATTATCTTTATCTCTATAATTATCGCGATGTACAGCACACGCTATAAATAGCAGAGATACAATAGATAAGCCAAACATTTTATTAAAGAAGAGTAGTCTTTTATTCACAAGAAATATTTTTTTCAATGTACATCTCTTTTCTCCTAAATAGTTGCCATAGTACTATTAAAGTATGTTAATAAAAAAAGGGTCTTGCTTATATAAGCAAGACCCTTTCAATGATTGTGATGTATTGAAATTTATATGCGAATGAAATCCTTATTGAGATTGGTATCTGCAATCATATCTCTTGTAAAGCTTAGATGTCCTTTGGTTGTTATGATTCTAAAACGATAATCTTTCATTCTAGTTAGGGTATCTAGAAGTAACCACTTTGACTTTAATAATTTTGGTTTGGAACTTTTTAAACTCACTTCAAAAAAGTATTTGATACCACGTTTTTCGGCTACGATATCTGGAGTGAGAGAATTCCCCGTTTCCTGTCTTTTAAACGAAATAGGAGTCTCATAACCTTCGGCATCAGCCTTGATATTTTCGAATCCCTTGTTTTCTAGATATTCGATTGTTTCTGTTAAAAATGTGTTGTTTTTGTTGTCTGTCTTATCTGAGTATATCATAATCAGTAAGATAGGAGATAAAATAGTAGTTTAGTATTAAGCTCGGGTTAAAATAATTTCGATTAATGTTAAAGCTAGTATTGAGAATAGGTACGCTTTCGCGAAAGCGTAACACCAAACATTTTACATCATCGAGAAATTAAAACGTTATTGATAAGACATACCTACATAAGCTACCCAGTGCGTGCTATCTGCCTGTGCGGTATGCCCCATGTGTAAATCGTCAACCTTAATATGAGTATTGTGTATGCTAGATCGCCAGTCTATAAACGTACCAGTAAGGTGCGGAAGTTTTCCATCTTTATTAGACGCTCCCGTAAGTTGCTCAATGCGATTTGCAAGCAGTAAGCCGAAAGGAGTGGAGTATCTACCACACCAAGTCCATTTATAAGCCTTATAATCGTCAGCCATAATGGTTATATCATTGAACTTTTTAATCCTCTTTGTGGTGAGTTCTCCCTGTAGCGTCTCCTTTACAATATCAAGATCCTTCTGCCTAGCCTGAGCTGTCCCTGTACTGTCTGTGCCAAAGGGAGCGAGATTACCGCTTCCCCAGCCCTCAGAACCGTAATGTATAGCATCATTAGAAATTACGACAGCAATATCTTTACCATATATTAGATTCTCTTCCTTCATTAGCGCAGCAATACCACTTCCTATATCATCAGAAAATAACTGCATGTTTTGGAATGTGTTGTAAGGAACGAGCATAGGTATGATTTCTAGAGAAGGGTTTTTGCGTTTTAAAAAAGGGGTTATAGCTTCTAGAGAATGTTCTAACTGCATCATAGAATCATGCACGACGTATGTTTCTTTTTTGAGTTTAGTGAGGAGTTTATCTCTAAGGTTACTTACAGGAATAATGCCATCGGGAGATTGCCAACTATCATAACTCCCAAAAATGATACGATCTTGTAAGTCAAAATTTCTTGCTCTGTGAGCTACGCCCACAAGGATAATTGTTTTGGCTTTTATTCCAGAGAGGGTTTTGTAATATAATCCTCCAGCATATCCATAATCATCATGTGGGCATATTACAGCTTTGTAGGTTTCAGAATTTGGTAGTTTATCTGCGTCATCCATTCTACTGATTATACTATCCATTTGCCATGAATATTGAGCAAAACCGATAGTATCCTCTTGATGCCTTATATGATTTTGATGTAGTGCAGCCTTTACTTGAGGAGTTTTATCGCAAGCAACGACACAAATACAGCATACAAATAGTAATATAATAAAGCGCATATACAGTGAGTTAGACTATAAATATAGATAAACTTTAATCACTAGAAATTGTAGGCATTTCCATATTAAGAAGATGCTGTTCTTTTAATTGGGATTGTGCTCTCTCGAGAATTTCCTTGGATGGTTTTTCGGCTTTTTGTTCTTTTGCTTTCTCTGGTTCAAAAGTAAGTTCTGTGTACATCGGGAAATGATCAGACTTGATGTCTTTTGTGCGGTTTAGTGTCTTTACACGAAACTCTTCAGAAACAAATAGATGATCAAGTGGCCAGCGCATAAGCACATTTTGTGCATTAAATGTGTTGTAAAAGCCACGGCCTATTCGAGGATCAAGTAATGTACTTGTCTTTCTAAATAATGAGGTTGTCTCAGACCAAGCAACATCATTAAAATCGCCCATGACAATCACGGGCATTTCTCTTTTGTATACACGAAGTGCCGTAGTCATCATCTCTGTATCTCTGTCTGAGCTCATAGGATTATGCTGTGGCATAGGTGGAGTAGGGTGGATGGCAAATAATTGAAATTGATTACCGCTCTCCAAGGTAACAATCGCCTCCATAGAAGGAATTTCCTTGTCTACAAGATGATTAATTTTGTTCTGAGACATAGGTAAGCGTGAGTATAGCAACATCCCATAGGTGTTATCTAGTGGCTCAAGCATAAAATAAGGGTGTGATGAAGACAAGGTTTTATGTACAGCATTTTTCCATTGCACATCTGTCTCCATGAGTAATACAATATCTGGATTTTTTTGGGCTACTTGGTCGAGTAGGAGTTGGTACTCCCTATTCTTCTGTAAAACATTTGCTGTATATATGTTTAATGTATTTGCCGTGTCTGTTATCGTGCTTTCATTTGCCTCGTAAGATGATAAAGGTGTGTAGGCATGAATTTTACTAAATTGATATACAAAACAGCTTATAAGAATAAAAACAAACAGATAATCATTATAATATTTGATGTCAAATTTTATAAAGTAAGTGATAATCGCAATAAGCGTTAATCCTGTAAGCTGTGCATGTGGAAAATCAAAAATGCGTATCCACCAGTAATCTACGGCAATAAGAGGTAACAATGTTAAAATGACAGCAATGATGCCAAAACCTTGCAAGAAGTTTTTGAGAGTGAAATTCATTTTATTGGATTGGTTGGTTACGTAAAATTATCCTTAAAAATGCTTAACTCTCTTAAAGCCATATTAAATGGGAAAGATTTAAGATTTTAGAACGTCAGATACCGCTAGGCTGTCGATTAATAAAATCGCCAATCTTACAGTGTTCTATATGTATCCTTATCTCAATACTACAGCAGTTCCCATTGAAGAGATTCCCAACTTAAGACCTTCATTTATGACCTCTACATCCATTGTAACTCCTACAATCGCGTGAGCTCCCATTTCTTTAGCTTTGGCTTCCAGTTTCTTGAGTACTTCTTGTTTAGCAGCATCTATTCCTTCCTCACTTCGCTCATAAATCTTGTCACTATTAAGTGAATCTCGAAAACTAAGCCCTTTAGTATCGTAAATCTTTGCATAGATGAAGTCTGTAATCACACCTAAGTACTGTGTGATCTCTCTGCCTTGTATACTGTTTGTAGTTGTTATAATCATTTATATAAGTTTGTATGTAAGTAGCTTTTAAGATGGTTTTGTTACGCTTTCGCGAAAGCGTAATGTAAAACAATAACTGAGGCCTCTACTTAAAACTGCATAGGCACCTCGATAAGTAATATTTTGGAATCAGATTGTGCAGTGATTTCTAGCTCGGCAATGTCATAAACTCCTATGGCATCACGTCTGTCTAGTAGTTCGCCAGCGGCGTGGGCGCTACCTTCAAGTACAAAAACAAAAAGGCCGTTCCCTTTTTTATGTAATTTGTGTACAAGCGTTTGCTCTTGTGTAAACTCACCCATATGAAACCAAGCGTCTTGGTAAATCCATACGCCCTCATCATCTTGATTTGGTGATAGTATTTGTACAAATTCATTTTTGAGGTGATGTTCATTTATTTTAATCTGATCATATCGAGGCGAGACTGGACGCTGGTTAGGCATAATCCAGATTTGTAAAAACTGTACCTCGCGATCACTATTTTTATTATACTCACTGTGATCTATTCCAGTCCCAGCACTCATCACTTGGATGTCACCTTGCTGTATCACCGTCTGATTACCCATACTATCCTTATGCTCTAGATCACCAGAAAGCGGGATAGATATAATCTCCATATTGAGATGCCTGTGCATATCAAAACCTCTACCAGCCGCTACGGTGTCATCATTGAGCACACGCATCGCTCCAAAGTTCATACGGTTGGGGTTATGATAGCTTGCAAAGCTAAAGGTGTGAAAACTCTGTAACCAGCCGTGGTTTGCGTTTCCTCGAGTGTTTGCTTTATATAGAATCGTTTGCATAGGTGATAAATTAGGGATTAAGTAGCTCTATTTTTGGTTATAAAGTTACGATATGTGTACTTGTATTTAAATGTCTTTGTTACGCTTTCGCGAAAGCGTAAACCTCATACTACTCTACGTAGGCTATATTTTTAATAGTGAGTTTCTTCTCCTCATTACCTAGCTGAAATGTAGTTGTTTCATCCACCTTTTTGCCAATAAGTGCCCTAGCAATAGGAGCGGTGAAGGCAATTTTCTTGTCTTTTACATTAGCCTCATCTACGCCCACAATCTGGATAGTAATAGGCTTAGGCATACCAGCGATAGTATAGGTGACTGTGGCGCCAAAACGTATTTCTCCCTCATCCTTAATATGATCAAGTAGTCTTGCGCTCTGTATGCGTTCCAGAAGTAAATTGCGCTTACCATTAAGTACGGCAAGTGCGCGCCTACGCTCGCGCTCATCTGTCTCATCTAGGGTGGAGATTTTATTATCTAGCGTACTAAGCTCTTCCTTAAGCTGCGTTAATCCGTGTTTAGTGACGTAATTTGTTACACCATCTGGTAGTGCTGCCCTAGGCGGAATTATAGGAGTTTCTTCTTGGTCATCTTCTTTTACAAATCCTCTGCTCATCTTCTTTATTTTTCGTTCTTCATTAAGGCTATACTGCGCTCAGACCAGCTTATAGTACGCGGTCCAAAACACTCTAAAATTGCATCTACACCTATCACACTTCCCTTAGATAGTCTGCCCAATACCGCTAGTGGCACAAAACTTTTACCTTCTGGTACTTCTACATAACCATAATCGTCTGTGCGTATGCCTAGATCTGTATGTTTGGGTTCAATCATTTTATTACTAAGCAAGTTTTTTATAATTGGTGTATCCACGGTGACAAGTTGTGGTGAGTCCAGTACGGCGTTAAGCATTATGTCTACGGTAATTTTATTGCCATCAGATTCAAGTTGCCAGCCTCCGTCTACGCAAGTGATTTCTGGATTATTTACAAAGCCAAGATCTAATAATCCTGCTTTTGCAAGCGCGATAAGCTGTTGTATGCTCTCAACAGGTGGACCGTAAGAATATCGCTTTGATGCTTCGTCTAGCGCAATAACTTCGGCAACCACATCATCTGCGCTTGCTGGATATGAGAACTCTCTGTAGATGGATGGTTGGCAGTGTCGCCATACTTGACCTATAAAATAGTCGAGGCTAACCGGTGCTTCTCCTACTGCCATTTCCACTTGCTGTTGCATCATTTGCAAGACAGGTTTTTGATGGGATAAGAGTAGGGGATGCGCAAGTGATTTATTGTTGAGGTAATTTATCGTCAAGAAATAAATTTCTTCTTCAGTAAGATCGTGTTGTGTGGCTTTGTCTCCTAATTTTAAAAACAGGGGGGCTACAACAGTTGCCATTGCTTCTAGTAAGAAATATTGATCCTTGGCTGGGTGATCGCCGCAGGCACCTTTATGTATCGCTTTCGCGAAAGCGTTTATAGCATCATCACTTGGCATAAACCACTTATCTACCGCTTTATTTATTGGTTTTGGCACCATAGGAAGTCCGTCTAAGGAAAATGGAACAAACCGCTGCGGATGGTTTTCTCCAGCCTGAAAAGCTACTTCTTTGGTATCATTATCAAGTATCTCAAAATGTGCTCCGCGTTGCAAGGTGAGCGCACGTATCTGATCAATCATTGCAAGTCCAAAACCTCTAAAAGCAACTACACTCTCTGAGGTAATGTTTGCATTTATCATCTTTTCTACGGGATAGGCTTCTGTAAATAGCAGGGCGTTATCCGTTTGTGCAACGTGATCTTTCCATTCTTGCAGCTGCTCTGAAAGCTCCGTATCCTGATGTCCTATTGTGAGAACTACTTCATCTATTGCAGTGACTGATGTATTTTTTGTAATTGCTGTGAATACTGGTGCGATATAGGTGAGTTTGGTAACAGTTTCCTCAACAAGATTTAATAAATCAAATCCCTTAAGCGCACTAGTAATAGTCTCAAAACGAGCATTAAGGTAGGTTCCCATCTTTGCCCGTGGAGGAAACTGATCTGGATGCGTAGCTGGTGGATTTTGTTGTTCTTCTGGTAACCACTCCGTGTATGAGGGAAATGCAGGGATGATATCATCACCTAGTTTTATTTCTGGTCTGCCAGGTAAGTCTTGTAAGGCACGCTCAGTAATATTAAGCCAGTTGCTTTCTACTTGCTCAGGATTCCATACCCAGCCTGCTCCAGGATATTTAAAAGGTTCAAATAAGGTGACTTTTATTTGAGCTTCTGGAGCGTTATTGTAGAGCGCGGTAAAAAGGCTTTCAAGAGCAAAAAGTCCTCTGGGACCTCCTCCTATTATGGCGTAGTGTTTCATAGATTGGTTGTTATACTCATCCTTTATAAAAGGGCAAGTGTAACAAAGCTATGGCATTACTATGCTAGACGGTAATTGTTTAAGATTGTGTTAGGAGTTATTTAAGACCCCATACTGATAGTAACATCATTTGCAAAGCGCTCGTTGTTAACCACAAACCGTGTGTGCAACTCTTTAAATAAATCTATAAGTGGAAGCACAGGACTGTTCCAATTGTCAAATTCTAGATGATATTTTGCTATCAATAGATAATGATCATCTTCGTTTGTACCCTTAATTATAGGCTGGAAGCTGTCTTCTTGAGCAATTTCTTTTAAGATTGCAATATGGCTATTGTTTCTTAAAAAATCAGTCATTTTAGAGCTGTCGCTATTGATGTTAAAGCGCTTTGATTTTCCTATGAAAAGTGACTTAATATGCGAGTTTGTAGTGAGTTCAAAAGTGTGACTCTCTGGCTGTTTTGGTAACTTCATAGAGATATGACCAGAAAATTCTTTTCCAGTGATATTAATGATATTCATCTCAGTATTTCCTACAGGTATTTTTAATAAATACTGAACCTTAGGAAGGCGTATGCCGCCACCTATGCTAGTATCTTGATCTTGGTATAAAAAAGTACCTCCTTGCTCTGTCGCTATATTTTGAAAAAATGATTTATACATACCCTATATGTAGGAAAGTATTTCACTTTGTTACATTAACTACGTTTTTTTAATCTGTTAAAGTCTAAAAACCAACGCATACGCAAACGTAAGGTACTTTATCAAGTATTATAATCGCTAGTAGCTAAAACATTTTTACAAATCTAGCGTACACTATTAGTTTTGATAGTTAATTGGGTAGTTGTGATGTATTTAATTCTACTCAAATTTTTCACTAAACTCTTTTAGATTCTTTAAATCTGTTTCATTTTTAATATATGCTTGTGCATCTTCTAGAATGAGGTGTGCTTGGGAGTCTATTACCTCCTTATAATTATCGTCTATGGTTTTTACGTTTTTTAGGTAATATAGTGAGGTTAGCATTTTTGTCATCATTATAAAATCAGACTTACAGTACTGACGTAAGCTAGCGAAAATGAAATAGATAAGCTCTTCAAAATCAACAGTGTCTAAGGAGACAACAGCTTTATTATTATCATTTACTACGTAGCTATTATCTTTTTTAAGCATTCTCAAAGCAAAGAGTTCTGTGAGATAGTCAATACAGGTAATGGCAGTTCCTGGATCGTTAATTCCCGGACTCATTGCTTTTACTGCAATTTCTGTGAGCTGTTTAAAACCGAGTACATAATTGAGTTTTACTATCTCACTACGAGAAAATCCAAAGCATGACTGTAGCATTTCTTGATTTTCTTCGTCTAGTTCTTTATTCACTTTTACAATAGGAACATCTACTAGTACAAATTCTCCTTTAGAAACCAGCATTTTTATAGAGATGTCACAGTCTTTTGCCAGCTTAGACAGTGAGTCAAATGCTATATCATTGAGATATCCAGATGAGGTACTTTTATAACCATGCCACTCAGAAATATCGTCAAAAACTTCTAAACCTTGAACTTCACTTTCTTTATCAATTAATGTTTGTAACCTTTTGTGAGCTGAAGAAAAGATGCGGTCTGTAATATTATTAATCTGTATAGCTTGCGATATAGAATGTATAAAATAGATAAAGGCTGCAAGTACATGAATACTCAAAATAATTCCCACAAGCACTGCAAAGCCAGGTAACTGATGCTTGTCATCACTAGGCACAATACTTAGCAATACGATAATGCAATAGATGATTACAGCAATATAAAACCCTAATACATATTGGTGCTTTTTATTTGATATAAGTCCGGGGAGGATACGAGGAGAGTAATTACTCGAGGCTTGATTGAGTAATAACATCACCATAGAGAAGCTAAAAACCATAAGAGAGATGATTCCCCCTATAAAAGTGCTCAGTAAGGTGCGAGCGGTATCTGCGTTATTGATTACTAACCATGGTATATTTTCCATGAAATATTTAGAAACTCCTTGCTCTTCTATATAAAGCATTAAAAAAGCAAAGGCAAGTCCGGTTAATGCAATAAGACTTGGGAAGAACGCTATGTTTCCAGTAATCTGGCTATATAATAACTTGAGTTTTGTGTAAATTTTATTCATCATTGCAATTTCCGTAAAATAGTTTGAGTAGGATTCTTTTTTAATATTAGTTAACAGTGTGACTAGTGTTTAGAGTATTACGCTTTCGCGAAAGCGTAAAAAATTATAGAAATAGGACTTCTATAGTATCACCCTACAAGGGATAGTCCCACTAACCAGAACATGTAAGTCTTAGTACGCACTTTAAAGTTTAGTTCTAAATAAAGTACATACGTTGCTCCAATACATGAGTAATGTCGAGCAATATTTTAATAAGCTCAGCTTCTACGAACTAAACCTATAATATGTTTTAACATTTTTTAATAGTTGGCGTTAATTGTATGGTAAAAAGAATATTTTCGCTAAAGCGTTTATAATAAAATCCAATTCTTTGCATTAAACGTATAACCATTAAACAACTATTAAATTATGGATAACCAAAAAAGTGGAAACGGAATTAAGATTATTGCAGGAATTCTTGCGGTACTTCTTGTCGTAGCCGGTGCCTTTGCTGTAAAACTGTATAACCAAGAGAAGAATACAAAAAGCCAACTCACAAAGGAGAAGAACGTTGTACTCTCAGATCTTAAAGAAATGGTGAGTAAATATGATGTAGTTATTGAGGAGAATAACCTTAAAGACACAGAACTTAATGATGCACGCGATAGAATCCAGAAACTTATAGGCGATATTGATGCAAAAGACGCAACCATTGCGAGTTTAGGAAAATATAGAGCTGAGGTCTTTAAACTACGTAATGAGCGTGATTTCTTATTTGCTCAAAATGATTCTTTACGCGGAAGTAACCAGATGCTTGCTATGCGTATAGACAGTACTACTTATGAACTTGAAGTACAGCGTGGGGTAGGGGACTCTCTTGCACTAGAAAATAACGCCCTTGCAGAAAGAGTAACATTAGGATCTGCACTAGCAGCAAATAAGCTTAGAGCGGTAGGAGTAATAGAGCGTTCTTCTGGTAAACTAGTCGAAAATTCTAATAATAGACGTGTAGATAAACTTAGGGCTTGTTATACAGTACCTCAAAACAGACTTGCAGAAGCTGGAGATCGTGTATTATATGTACAAATCATTGATCCTTCTGGAGCTACATTAGGAGAAAACAAGCAAGTTGCCTTTGACGGTAAAGTGGTTAATTATAGTGCTATCTCTAAGTTCTACTATGAAAACACTGCACTTGATATCTGTGAGAATGTAGGTAAAACAACAAAGGATTTTCTTGAAGGAAAATATGAGGTAAACGTGTTTGATAAAGGAGTACTTATTGCTCAAACATCATTCAGTTTAAAATAGAAGATACTTAAGTAGGTTAAGTAAGAACCCGCAATGCGACCTAGGTCCATTGCGGGTTTATTTTGTTATAAACGTTACTATAGTTTTTTAGTCACGATTAGGATACCAGTCTAGCTGTACAACCTCAATAGCATCACTTCCTTTGTTTACAAGAGATTTAAACGTACTAACATCACTTAGGCCGTCAGATCCTCTATAGTGAAAAGGATATACTTGTGTAGGTTTAAAATCTAAAACTGCACTAGCGGCACTCTCCACCGTCATAGTGTAAGGTAAGTTCATACATACAAAGGCAACGTCAATATCTTGTAAATTGCGCATTTCAGGTATATCTTCTGTATCTCCAGAAAAGTAAACTCTCTTACCATCTTTCTCAAGTACGTAGCCATTACCCCATCCCTTTTTGTGACGGCGCTTCTCTACTGGACCTAGATTATACATGGGTACAGCATTTGTCGTAATACCTAAAATTTCTACTTTTTCTCCGTTATTTAAGATATCTAACTTTGAGCTAAAAGCCTCCGGCATTTTTTCTGCTACAGATTGTGGCACAACGATTCTTGCGGTTGAGGTGTCTAGACCTTCGAGCGTCTTTACATTGAGGTGATCTCCGTGTAGGTGTGTAATTACAATAAGATCTGGCTTTTTATAACCTTTATAAAGCTCAGGTTTTCCCACTGGATCTACATAAACGGTTCTGCCATCCCAGTTAAGAATAGTAGACGCGTGCTCAATAGGGATAATTTCAAACTCCTTAACTTCTGAGTCTGTTGTGGTAGTTAGTTCTTCCACTTCTTCTACTGTGGTAACGGTTTCCGTTTCTTTTACTGTTTCTTTACAGCTACTCATCGTACAAGCGATAAGAAAGAGGGTACATAAATATTTCATAACATTGTTTTATGGATTACATTAACAAAGTTATTGTCTCGTGTGTTACATTATGACAAAAATTAGTTAAATACGAGTTCCATTTTAATGTTTGCGCGCTTGTAGACCACATCTTCTTCAAGAGGAATTTCTATAAAACCCCATTTTTTATAGATATGAATGGCATTTTCTAGCGTACGGTGTGAGTATAAGATGAGTTTGTTGAGGTGTTGCGCTTTCGCGAAAGCGAGACAATGTGCAATCAATTGCTGCCCAATACCCATCCCTCTCGCCGAAGGTGAAACTGCCATCTTTGTGAGTTCTAACACACCCGTATTTCCAGAAGGCATGAGCGCTACCGTACCTAGAATTTGATCATCTTTTGATGCAAAGAAGATAAAACCTCCTTTGTTTATGATATATTCTTCAGGATTACTCAACACTTTGAGATCATAAGGCTCTACGTAGAAAAAGGCCTCGAGCCATTCTATATTAAGAGTTTTAAAGTCTGCAGCAAATTGAGAATTGTATGGAATGATGTTCACAGTGATTGATTTGTAAAAGTTGTGATTGTTTTAATGTGATTTTACAGCGCTTAGTTCTTGTATACACTCTTCTCTTATCTTCCATATTTCATCAAGACTATATGCTAGATTATCTCTTTCTATCCAATCTTGTAGTACAGATTTGTGATAGTCTTCTTTATAATCCTGTATCTGATCTGTATCTATAGTGGTTTGCATAAGTACCGCATCTCTCCATTTCATACTGTATGTTCCAGCAAAGGTATAATCGTACATCTCATCATCATATGCCAGTACGGTATGTGCCTCCAGAATATAAGGTAGGTCATACTTTTCAAGCACATTACCTATGCCTGGGGTATTGGTATTATCCATGGCATAAATTATGAGCTCTAGTTGCAGTCCATAGATCGCATGCTCATCTGTGAGTGCTTTTAAAGTTGCGTGCTTTGTACTACATGTGCCTTGCCCTTCGGTAATCACAGATCCCAATTCTAAGGGGTTTTTTAACCTACCATATGGAAGATTATGTATAGCACGTATAGCATCGTAAAATGTTCTTATTCCTTTATTAATAAAAATGTCACCTACGGTATTTCCTGGTGTAATGTTAAAGTTAGGTATGATCATAAAATTCCTTCGTCTGCGCATCATTATTTACTGGGGAAGTATATAGAGACAATAACTTAACGCATTATAAAAAGGTAGGGGTTTTCGTGATTATTAAATATGCTATTTTTTATAATTGGATAAAAGTAATTGGATCCATGTGCTTAGGGATCTCTTAATGATTTAATTCTAATAGTACTTTTAACCGTCTTAAAGGTAGGAACTTTACTTCATTATATATCTAAGATTGTGCGGAGAATTTCATATTAAAAATGTAAAATATTGAACGTTAGTAATGTAAGAATTTTCTTGATAAGTCCCCTTCTAATCTATAATAAATTGGCTGATTTACTGTAACCCTTTTTTGTATTTTTAGATTTGAAAAAAACATACACTATGAGTAAATCACATAAAGGTCTTAATACCATTTGTACGCATACAGGAGAAATCAAAGACGAGCAGTTTCAGGGAGCTGTATCTCCTATTTACTTATCATCTTCTTATGCCTTTATGGATGTAGATGTAAAGCGCTACCCACGCTATTTTAATACTCCTAATCAAGAAGGATTGGGTAAGAAAATTGCTGCTCTTGAGAAGACAGAAGCGGGGATGATCTTTGGTAGTGGTATGGCGGCAGTAAGTACTGCATTGCTGGCTTTTTTGAGAAGTGGCGACCATGTTGTACTTCAAGAAACTTTATATGGAGGTACGTATAACCTCGTAGTTGAGGAGTTTGAAAAGTACGGTATTACATATTCATTTACAGAGGATTTGAGTGAAGCCGCTTTCGCGAAAGCGATAACTCCACAAACTAAAGTGATTTACATTGAGACACCTTCTAATCCACTTATGAAGGTCACAGATATGAAGATGGTTGCTGCACTTGCCAAAAAGCATGGCATTGTGACTATGATAGATAATACATTTGCCTCTCCAGTAAATCAAAATCCAGCAGATTTTGGGATTGATATTATACTTCACTCTGCAACAAAATATATGGGAGGGCACAGTGACATCTGTGCTGGAGCAATTGCTGCGAGTCAAGAACATATGGATCGCATCTGGAATCTAGCAAAAAATCTAGGAGGAAGTCTAAGTGATCTTACCGTATGGATGCTTGAGCGTAGCATGAAAACCATGGCTCTACGTGTAAAAGCACAAAATAGAAATGCAAAGAAAATAGCAAAATGGCTTGATAAGAAAGACGAGATAAGTCAGGTGTACTATCCAGGATTAAAATCTCATCCAGATTATAAACTAGCCAAAGAGCAGATGAGTGGTTTTGGAGGGATGATGTCATTTGAACTAGCAGCACATATTGATGCCGAAGATTTTCAGAAAGCCCTACAACTTATCAAACCTTCTATGAGTCTTGCAGGTGTAGAGAGTACGATGTTATGTCCAGCACAAACTTCGCACTCATTACTAGGAGAAGAAGAGCGAGCAAAACAGGGTATCGCAGATGGCTTAATTCGTTTTTCTGTAGGAATAGAGGAGAAGGCAGACCTGATGGAAGATATAGACCAAGCACTTAAGGCTGTTTTGAAAAAGACAGTACTAGTCGCAGATTAAAACTCGATTGCGCTTAACCTTTTATTTATTCTTAAAAGTGGGTAATTAAATAAAGGGAAATGTCATTCACACGTAAGTTTGATGACTATATAACAATAACACAAAAGATACTCGCACAGCGAGCATACATATGAAACTAGATATACTTGCCATAGGAGCACACCCAGATGATGTAGAATTAGGCTGTGGTGCAACCATAGCAAAGGAAATTGCAAATGGAAAGAAAGTAGGAATACTTGATCTCACGAGAGGCGAACTAGGAACTCGAGGGAGTGCAGAGATACGTGATGAGGAAGCTGCAGCTGCAGCAAAGATTCTAGGTGTAGCCGTACGTGAGAATATTGCACTTGCAGATGGTTTTTTTGTGAATGATAAAGAGAGCCAACTCAAAATCATCGAAGTAATAAGAAAGTATCAGCCAGAAATAGTGCTTTGTAATGCTATTACAGACAGGCATATAGACCACGGAAAGGGAAGTAAACTTGCAAGTGATGCTTGCTTCTTGAGTGGATTAAAAAAAATAGAAACCTCTGTAGATGGGAAGGCTCAAGAAAAATGGCGTCCTAAAACGGTATATCATTATATACAATGGCAGCACATCGAGCCGGATGTAGTGGTAGATGTAAGTGGTTTTATGGATAAAAAGTATGATGCTGTCTTTGCATACAGCTCACAGTTTCACGATCCAAATAATAAAGATGGTGATACACCAATTTCTAGCGAAACCTTCAAGGAGAGTATTAATTATCGCTCTAGAGACCTTGGACGTCTCATAGGTACAGAATATGGAGAAGGTTTTACTGTAGAGCGCTATCCAGCGGTAGAAAGTTTATTTGATTTAAAATAAAATGGTGATGATACAACGGATTTTAATTGTTTGTTTTTTAACGTGCGGAGTGGTTGCGATAGGTCAAACGTCTATGTTTCATTTAGATAGTATACCTACCTCGATACCTTTCAAACACTTGCCAAATGTATCTACCTTAGATACCCTTAAGAAGTTAACTTCTCAACTGCTTAAGAGATATGATATGTCAGGAGATCTCATTGTTGATGAAAAGCTTGCGTCTAGTAAACAGAAAGCATATACCATGAGGGTTTATTCTGTTAAATCAAATGACGAGATGACAGTCGTTATCCCAGATACCACCACGAAGCAATACTTAAGAATATATGGAGTAGATAAGACCACATTAAATAACTAGGGAATAAATATTCTGAGTTATAAAAAAGCCACCTACGGGTGGCTTTCTTGTGCTTAATGTTTTCAGCTAAACTATATGTTGTCAACTTATGAGCATAAAAAAAGTCTTCAGATTTCTCTGAAGACTTGAATAAGGGTGGAAGACCGGGTTCGAACCGGCGACCTCTGGTACCACAAACCAGCGCTCTAACCAACTGAGCTACAACCACCATTTTAATTGCGAGTGCAAAGATAAATAATATTAGAAGATGTGCAACTTTTTCTAATAAAAAAAGGAGTGAAATTTCTCACTCCTTTTTCAAAGTGTTGATTATTAGGTGAATTTACTTAAATAAAACACATAATAATTTTTAAAATAATTTATTCTTCTTTCTCTGCTTTGTCTACTACAGGTCTATCCTTACGATTTGCAAGTTCCCAAGCAGTTGCAAAGACAAGTTTTGTACGCTTTTCTAGTAATGGGTAATTGATTTTATCTGGTGTATCACCTATTTTGTGATAATCTTCATGTGTTCCATTAAAGTAAAAAATAATAGGCACATTCTTCTTTGCAAAGTTGTAGTGATCTGAGCGGTAATAAAAACGGTTAGGCTCATTCTCTACATTGTATCGGTAATCTAGGTTAATATCAAAATACTTTGCATTTACGGCAGATGATACATTGTGTAAATCTGTACTTAATTTATCTGAACCTATTAAATAAACATAGTTATTATCTTCTAAGTGTGCATCGTCATTACGACCTATCATATCGATGTTGAGGTCTGCAATGGTGTTTGCTAGCGGGTATACTGGATTTTCTGAGTAGAATCTAGACCCGTATAAGCCTTTCTCTTCTCCTGTGACGTGTAAAAAGAGTATAGAGCGCTTAGGTCCTTTTTCGTCTTTTACAGCTTGTTTAAAAGCCTCTGCAATCTCTAGTAATGCCACAGTACCAGATCCATCATCATCTGCTCCGTTAAAGACATTACCTTTTGAGTCCATTCCTACGTGGTCTAGGTGTGCAGAGAGCACAAGTACTTCCTCAGGCTTCTCTGATCCTTCTATAAAAGCTAGCACGTTTTCAGAGTCGTTTAAATGACTTCCTTTTCTAAAAAATGTTTTAGGTACAATCTGGTAGTAATCTCCCTTATTTCCAGGTGCTACTTCTAATTGCTTATAATAATTTACTAAGTATGCAGCTGCTTTCTTTTGTCCTGGGTCTCCAGTATTACGCCCCTCAAAATCATCTCCTGCAAATACGTAGAGCATGTCTTGTAGCTCATTTGCAGTAATAGTGTTAGTGTATTTACGTACGTCATTCTCATTACTTTCAAGAGCAGTGACATCTATAAGTACAGGTTCAGAAGGAGCAGCAGGTGCTACTACTTTTTTTGATTCGTTACAAGAAAGGGCAATAAGTCCCAATCCCATTAGGGCAAAATATTTTTTCATTTATAAGGAATTGTTTATTCTGATAAAAGTACTGAATTCAATTGGATAAAATATGAGATAGCGTAGTGTGTTTTTTTTGCTTTCGCGAAAGCGTTACTAACCACAATTATAGGCAAGTAATCTCAAAATGCTACATATAAAAAAAGGTCACTCTATTGCTAGAGTGACCTTGTTATTTTAAAGATGTAAAATCTTAATTGTTAAGCATAACTGGCATTACAAGCATTGTTACTTGCTCACCTTCATCAAGACCATCTACTGGAGTTAAGATACCTGCTCTATTAGGAAGTGACATCTCTAGAGAAACATCATTTGCATTCATATTATTAAGCATCTCAGTTAAGAATCTTGAGTTAAATCCTATTTGCATATCATCACCTTGATAATCACAAGTAAGACGCTCTTCGGCTTTATTACTGTAATCAATATCTTCTGCCGAAATATTAAGTTCTGCCCCGGCAATTTTTAAGCGAATCTGGTGTGTAGTTTTATTTGAGAAAATAGAAACACGACGTACAGAGTTTAAAAACTGATTACGATCTATGGTAAGTC
Source organism: Dokdonia sp. PRO95 (assembly GCF_000355805.1). NCBI lineage: Bacteria > Pseudomonadati > Bacteroidota > Flavobacteriia > Flavobacteriales > Flavobacteriaceae > Dokdonia > Dokdonia sp. PRO95. Next base: position 3,092,850 of record NZ_CM001837.1, on the reverse strand, counting down.
TGTTTGGATTCTCTTTTGGGATTACTGCTTCGTAGTTAGGATACTTACCATCAATAAGACGACATACAAGCTCCACATTATCAAAAGTAAATTTTGCATTACTCTCGTTATACTCTACCGCAATCTCATCATCAGAAGTAGAAAGTATTCCTTTAAGTAAGTTAAGAGGCTTCTTAGGCATAATAAATTCAGCCGCTTGAGATGCAACTACATCTGTACGACCATACTTTACAAGCTTGTGAGCATCTGTTGCTACAAACGTAAGTCCGTCTGTGCCAAATTGAAAAAATACACCACTCATTACTGGACGTAAATCGTCATTTCCAGTAGCAAAAATAGTATTGCTTATTGCGGTAGCTAGTACACTTCCAGGTATTTTTACAACACTAGGGTCTTCTAGTGATACTGCATTAGGAAACTCTGCACCATCTGCAAAAGCTAGTGCATATTTACCATGATTAGAGCTTATCTCTACGGTGTTGTTTTCGTGTTGTGTAAAAGTAAGTGGTTGCTCTGGGAACGTCTTAAGCGTGTCAAGAAGTAAACGAGCTGGTAACGCAATCGCACCATTATCACTAGACTCTACATCTAACTTTGATGTCATGGTAGTTTCTAGATCTGATGCAGAAACTGTTAGTGTATTTCCATCTAGTTCAAAAAGGAAATTATCGAGTATAGGTAGGGTGTTGCTATTATTTATCACACCACCCAATACTTGTAATTGTTTAAGGAGGTATGTACTAGAGACTATAAATTTCATAGAAAGTTAGGTTTTGCAATACAATAAAATGGTATCAAAAGTGACGCTATTTATGCCTCACTCACTACTTACAAATATATTTTAAATGCGACGGCTTTTATAATTAACTTATCAACATCTAGCGCGCGTAGCGACGCTTCCTAATTGCGTTGTAGATGAGTCCAAAGATAAGTAAAATAACCAGCGGAAGCCCAATAGTCAAGACTTGCCACGTGCTTACACTTTGCGCTGTCTTTTTCATATCGAGAAAAGGAAGTGCAATTTCTTTAGTCCTTATGTTAATAAGCCCACTGTCATCGAGAAGATAGTTAATCGCATTGAGTAAAAACTCTTTATTCCCGTAGCTGGTCCTTGTGTAATAATCAAAACCTAATTCTAGTGGTTGCCCCCGTGCATCAAGGCTATTTGAGATTATATCACCATCGGCTATGAGAATAAGCTTAGGATTTTTTTGTGCGCTTTCGCGAAAAATACTACGATCACTTCCATCTGGTAAGACTCTATTAGTAAAAGCCGAATTAAACGAGCCTTCTAGGAGAACAGCAAGTGGTTGTTGCCCATTTTGAAAATCACTCTCTAAAGGTTCAATATCTACTTGGCCTAAAGAGATTTCTCGTGGCGTACTTTCTATTTTGGTATAAATACTAGACTGTAGTAATACTGTTTTATTTACGTCACTATTGTTGTCTAATAAGGTGATAGGGTTTGCATAATTAAAAAGAACAGGCTTTTCAATATTAGTATTAATGGGATGCGTATTCATACTAGGTACTTGCGGTCTGTACAACCAAGGTAACTGTATGTACTGAGCATCACTGCCATCACCAGATGCAACGCTAAGTGGGGCAGAGTAGAGGTCTACTACTAAGGATGGGTCTACTCTAATTCCGTATTTAAATAATTGGTCATCTAGATTAATATCTCTAGGAAAAGCAATGGTTTTTCCTTGGTCATTACGCAAGCTATCATCTTCCATGGCTACTGCATCGAGCATCCAAAGGCTGTTACCACCATTCATGATATATTGATCAATCACATACTTCTGCTTGTCTGTAAAGGCTTTTGTAGGTTTTGCAATAACTACTAGATCAAAGGTGTTTTGTAAAGCTTTGAGTGCCTTATCTGGATCTTGGTTTGCAAATTCTAATGGGAAAGGAGCGATATTATAGGTGTCACCTAGTTTACGAAACAAATCTGCAATATTTGCATCTGGTAGCTCGCCATTATCTCTTAAAACAGCAATACGCTTAGACTTTGCATTAAGAGTGCTGTGTAAACTTTCGGCAAAGGCGTACTCAAGATTTTGGATAGAGCCATATACAAGCTGTTCTGGAGAGGCACCTACTACATTTTTTACGAGTGATACGGGTTGAGCTTTATCATTAAAGTTTATGGTAGCCCAAGGAAATATAGTTTGCGTGGTTTCTTTTCCGTTTTCTTTTACTTTGAGAGGGATGGTAGTCATCCCAAATTCATTGAATTGTCCCGCAACTTCGGCTACATTTTCTCCTTCTTCAACTGGGTTAGAAAATTCAAACCTTATATTATCGTTATAGGCTTGCATTTCCTCTAGCAGATAGCGCGTCTCGTTTTGAAGTTTCTTAAACTCTGCTGGAAAATTTCCTTCGAGAAATACATCAATAATAAGCGGACTATTTACTTGATCTAATAAATCAAGCGTAGGATCACTTAAACTATAACGTTGATCTTGCGTTAGGTCATAGCGTTTGTGCGCTAGCGAGCTTATGATATTTAATGCAATCAATATTATGATTGCTACTAGGAGGTATGATATGTGTTTTAAATTTTTCACGAAAGTGTACTCCTTTTATGCAGGTTTAATACCGTGATAACGATAAAAAATACGGTTACACTAATAAAATAAATAAGATCTCTAGTATCTACAACACCACGACTTATGCTACTGTAATGAGCTTGTAAACCCATTAAATTAATAAAATCTCTCACACTGCTTATTGTGCTATATGCTGCTATGCCTTCAAGTCCAAAATATAGAAAGAAGCTTAAGAATACTGCGATTATAAAAGCTATGATTTGATTACTGGTAAGGCTAGAGGCATATATTCCTATTGCTGTAAATGTGCCCGCTAGAAACAATAAGCCTATATAGCTGCCTATGGTAACTCCTACATCAAGATTTCCCACAGGATTACCCAGCTGGTAGATAGCAACTACATAAATAAGTGTGGGTACAATAGCGAGTATGATGAGCGTGAATGCGCCTAAAAATTTTCCTATCGTTAACTGTAGTTTTGAGATAGGTTTTGTGAGTAAAAGTTCTAAGGTTCCTACTTTCTGTTCTTCACTAAAACAACGCATAGTAACAGCAGGGATAAGAAATATAAATATCCATGGTGCAATCTGGAAGAAAGGTGCGAGATCTGCAAATCCAGTTTCTGTGATATTAAAAGACCCTTCAAAAACCCATAAAAATAAACCGGTAACTACGAGAAATAACCCAATAACCAGATATCCAATAGCCGAGGAAAAAAATGAGGATATTTCTTTTTTAAGTATAGCGAACAAAGTGAATTATTTTTAAAAGTAAATTTACTGTAGTTTTTTGTTTCTTAAAAGGTATTTATTGAGGATAGCTTGACTGCGGAGGTCCATCAATAGGGATTTTTGCTCCTAAATATGTAGGCTCTTTGTTAATGCTGAGCTCAAGAAAGGCTTTGACATTTGCTAGTAATTCTCTGCGTTTATTTGCACTTTCTCTTTGGTAAGTTCGCTGGTCTCCCACAAAGCCGTAATAGGTAAGGCCAAGTTGATTTGCAATATACAGTGCTCGTGGCAAGTGAAACTCTTGAGTAACCACTACAGCCTCCTTTACATTAAATACAGAGCTAGCTCTATACATACTGTCGTATGTGTCAAAACCAGCATAATCTAGGAAGATATCATCTTCTGGAACACCTCTATCCATGAGATATGCTTTCATTGCCTTCGGCTCGTTATAGGATGCAGTGCCATTATCTCCTGAGAGTAAAAAACGCTTGACTTTACCTTCTTTATATAAGCTAAGGGCGCTTGATACACGATCTTCTAGCATTGTAGATAGATTGCCGTTTGCTCGTACACTAGCACCTAAGACAATTACAGTATAAGCTTTTGGAACCTGCGAAATAGCTGTAAATGTTTGTTTTTTTGTGCTTTCTTCAATGTGGTAAGAAAGCGCATAAACTCCACAAATAAGAAGGATAATCCCAACGAGAGTGACGGCAATTATTTTTTTTAAATGTTTAAGCACTAGGCGTTATCTATGATTTTAATAGGTTTCTTTTCATCATTGATAGCTACAAAAGTAAATGTTCCAGCTACGGCTAGCTCACGGTCATAATTGTACATATCTTCTTTGTAAATCTCAACGCGTACCACGCAACTTGTATTGCCCACTTTCTCTATACGAGCTATTAATTCTACAATAGTTCCTTGAGGAATGGCTTTAGTGAAGTCTATTTGACTGGTAGAAATGGTAACCACTTTTTTTCGGCTAAAGCGTGTGGCGCATATAAAAGCTGCTTCATCCATCATATGCATTGCAGTCCCACCAAAAAGAGTGTCATAATGATTTGTTGTGTTGGGAAAGACCGCTTTAAAGATGCGAGTTTCTGAGTTTTCAATGCGTTCTTTGAGAGTAATCATAATTGTTTAATCATTTTGCATATTTAATAGACAAAAAATATGCAGTGCTTACTTCTAAGTGTATCTTTGCAAGGTCTTAAAATAGAACAGATGCCACAAGTAATAGAAGCTTTAAAATGGAGATATGCGACTAAAAAGTTTGACAATACACGCATGCTACCAGAGTCAAAAATAGAAATAATCAAAAACGCCTTTAACCTTACTGCTACAAGCTTTGGCTTACAGCCCGTGCGATTAGTAGTGGTAAGTAATAAGGAGAAACAAGAAGCACTCGTTCCTTTAACAATGAACCAGCGACAAGTAGCAGATGCCTCACATGTACTCATTTTTTGTATCGAAAAACAAGTAGATGAAGATTATGTTAAAAATTATTTTGATAACGTAAAGCAAATCAGAAATACTCCAGAAGAAATCATAAAGCCATTTAAGAATTACCTTCTTGATCATTTTAAGAAAGCGACAGATGTAGAGAATGACTTGTGGGCTTCAAAACAGGCATACCTAGCAATGGGTAATTTACTTACAGTTTGTGCATTTGAAGAAATAGATGCTTGCCCCATGGAAGGTTTTTCACCTGAGGGATATGATGAGTTTTTTGATCTCACTAATAAAGGTTTACAGTCGGTTTTAGTAATGCCTGTAGGGTATAGAGCAGAAGGTGACATGTTTTCTACTATGAAAAAAGTGCGCAAATCTTTGGACAATTCCGTTCTTGATTTGTAACTTTCGATTGAATATAGGGCTGCACTACAATATTGTGGCAGGATTCTTGTTATTTTCTAAAAGTTTATAACTTTGCAGTAGCCCTAATTTTAGTACAATGAAACATATAGCATTTTTATTATTTTTTATTTCAACAGTAACATTACAAGCTCAGGAAGCCAAATGGCATACTGATTTTGACAAAGCAAAAAAGGTAGCACAACGCCAAGGGAAACCTATTATCATGTATTTTACAGGTAGTGATTGGTGTGGTCCTTGTAAAATGCTTAAGAAAGATCTTTGGAGTACAGATAAGTTTATACAGCAAGCAGATGATTTTGTTTTACTTGAGGTAGATATCCCTTTTAGAGAAGACATAATTTCTCCAGAGCAAAAGAAGAAGAATTTGAAGCTCCAAGATAAGTATAATAAGGACAAATCTTTTCCTACCGTATTGTTGCTTGACTCAAATGGTAGAAGAAAGGATGAAGTTTCAGGATATAGTATGCTTAGAGATACAGCTCCGTACTATGCATTTTTTAATAAAGCAAGACGTTCTAGATAAGTTACAAGTTTATAAGTTTTATATATGAAAACGTTCAGCACTATGCTGAGCGTTTTTTTTATGCTTTCGCGAAAGCGTAACCTTAAAATTATGCTGTACAAAGATACTCTCAACAAAAACTCACATGTATTAATTAACAATAAACGAACTTCTTATCTTTGACCACCTTTAAATAGATTTATGTCAAAAGTAGTTTTAATCACTGGGGCTTCCTCAGGAATAGGTTTAGCCATAGCTCAGTTTCTTGTAAACCAGTCGTATACTGTATACGGAACAAGTCGAAACCCAAAAAATAATATAGAAGAAGGAGTGCATATGGTTGCGCTAGATGTTACAAAACCGGCGACTATAACAGCAGCAGTATCATCTGTATTAGAAAAAGAGGGGCGCATAGACTATTTAATTAACAATGCTGGAATGGGTATCACAGGGCCTTTAGAGGAGACACCAGATGCCGAAATTAAAAGAGTCTTTGAGACTAATTACTTTGGAGCATTAGAAGTAATAAAAGCAGTGTTACCTACAATGCGTAAACAGCGCAGTGGTATGGTTATTAATATTACCTCGATAGCAGGTTATATGGGCTTACCATACAGAGGTATTTACTCTGCAACCAAAGGAGCTCTTGGTATTACTACTGAAGCCTACCGAATGGAGCTTAAGGAGTTTAACGTAAAAATGACTACCGTTGCGCCCGGAGATTTTGCAACTAATATTGCTGCAGGACGTTACCACGCACCAGTGCTTGAAAACTCCCCATATAAAGAAAATTATAAGAATACACTATCCTTAATGGATGCACATGTAGATGAAGGAATGGATACCATAATCATGGCAAAAGTAGTAAAGCGCGTGATGGAGTCTAAAAACCCTAAAGTACATTATCGTGTAGGCTTTTTTATGCAGCGTTTTAGTATTGCACTCAAGCGTTTACTGCCAGATACTTGGTATGAAAAACTACTACTTAACCATTATAAACTTTAGTTAACAAACAATTAAACGCGCTTGTAATTTCTACTTATCACTTTTAGTTACATTTGTGTATAATCATAAAAGAAAAGACTATGAAATTTTTTATAGATACCGCAAACCTTGACCAAATTAAAGAAGCACAAGATCTAGGAGTTCTTGATGGTGTGACTACAAACCCATCATTAATGGCCAAAGAGGGTATTACTGGACGTGAAAACATATTACAACATTACAAAGATATCTGTGAGATTGTAACTGGTGATGTAAGTGCAGAGGTAATTGCAACTACTTATGATGAGATGGTAAAAGAAGGGGAGGAGCTTGCTGCATTACATGATCAAATTGTAGTAAAAGTACCTATGATTAAAGATGGAATTAAAGCCATAAAATATTTTTCTGATAAAGGAATTCGTACAAATTGTACGCTAGTATTTTCTTGTGGGCAGGCATTACTAGCAGCAAAGGCTGGGGCGACATATGTTTCTCCGTTTATAGGAAGACTAGATGACATCTCAACAGATGGATTAAACCTAATTGCAGAAATTCGTCACATATATGATAACTATATGTTTGAAACAGAAATTCTAGCAGCATCCGTACGTCATACAATGCACGTAATAGATTGTGCAAAAATAGGAGCAGATGTAATGACAGGACCTTTATCTTCTATAGAAGGATTATTAAAGCACCCACTTACAGATAGCGGCCTTGCAAAATTCTTAGCAGATTACGAGAAGGGTAATAACTAATACTAGTATACGCCCACAAAAAACCCCTTTTACTTTAAAGTAGAAGGGGTTTTTCTATTGCTGTAATGTTATAAAGCCTATTGATTTAAGTAAGCCAGAAGTTCGTTTTCAAATTTTGAGTTGTGCAGGTTTGCATGACTATTTAAAATCTTTCCGTCTTTGTCAAGAACGATAGTCTTGTTAATGTCATTGAGTACAAGCTGTTTTCTAGCTTGTTTTGGTTTTGCAAGTCTATACTCTTTAGACTCATCAAAATTATTTTTATTTAAGTGAAGCATCCACTTATTATGCTCTGTGTTTACGTTAATGGCAATAAAATTGAACTCTGGGTACTTTACTTGTAGTTCACGTGCTTTTGCATGAGAGTTATCCATGTGAGCCATTCTTAAATAAGACCAGAAAAATAATACTGTAGGCTTTGTAATACGACTAGACAAGGTGTTCATTCCAGAGTCTGCGCCTATAATCATGACATCTGGAATCATATTTCCCGCCTGCATAGATTTGTTATTGTCGTATAACGCATTAATCAGGGCAACTGTCTCGGTAGAGGTGGAGACCTCTTTTATTTCGTCAAAAAGCTTATCAACTTCTTCTAAGTTGTTACTATTAGCAATAAAAATACGCGACATTTGAGATAAAAGTCTCTCCTTGAGTTCTTTATTAGTTATAAGGCTGTCAATTACTGCTATCTGATGGTGGTTGTGTATGTATGAGGTACGGTTATAATCATTTTCCTTTCCATAGCGTTGGTAGGTTAAATTATTAATGTAAGAAGAAAGATATCTTCTAAAGCTATAAAGTTCTTCAAGATTAGGGTTGTTTACATCTATGCTTTCGCGAAAGCTGTAAAAATCATCAGGTAAGCTAGCGATAAATGATAACTTGTCTTTTCCATAATGTGCAAATGGATACCACTCTTTACGCTGGTAATTATCAAATTCTGTTACAGATCTGGCTATTTCAATAAATTCATCCGAATAATCTTTATCAAGTAAAAATTTATCGAGCTCCTCTTTATGAGTAATCGCCATAGAATCTAGCGTCTTCTGAAAGTTCTTTGGGTTTTTTTGATATTTTTTTTTGATGCTTTCATTTTCACTTTCCCAGTGTAAATACATGTCAAGTAAGAATGAACTTTTATCTGCGCCATAGCCAGAAAAACTAAGAGATTCATCAAAATCTTTAGTATTTACTCTCAATAATATACTGTCACCTTCTTCTATATGCACAAGTTGGTGTTCTCCGTGCTCGAGTCTATAAAGACCTGGCTGGAAATCATCAAATTTGTATAAAAACCTATTTCTCCTATCTAGGGGAATACTGTCTGTAACCACTTCGCCCTTGCGAAGCAATACATAACTCTGTACGGGGTTAATAATCTGTCCCCCTAAATATGTTCCTTGAGCTTTATCATTTTCTTCAAAAACGCAGCTAGTAAGGGTAGTAGAAACTATAAGTAAGAGTAGGAGGTACTTCATAAAAGGTCAATTTACACTGAATAAGATAGCTTATGGTGTTATTTCCAAAAGTAACTTTAATGACTTTTGCATATTGTTAACATATCGTTAAAAGCATTTTGTGTTTGTTATCATTATAATTTCTTTAATTATAGGTATTTTTGCACGCTCAAAATAGAAGTTTTTTATGTTATCAGTCTCTAATCTTTCAGTTCAATTTGGTAAACGTGTTTTATTTGATGAAGTAAATACTTCATTTCTTAACGGTAACTGTTATGGCATCATTGGTGCAAACGGTGCTGGAAAGTCTACCTTTTTAAAAATACTTACAGGCCAGCAAGAGCCTACCTCAGGTCATGTGCACCTTGAGCCAGGAAAGCGTATGTCTGTACTAGAGCAAAACCACTATGCTTATGATGAGTATAATGTGCTCGAGACAGTGGTAATGGGTAATAAGCCTCTTTATGAAATAAAGTCTGAAATAGATGCTCTGTATGCAGACTATACTGATGAAAATGCAGATCGTATCGGAGAGCTTCAAGTAAAGTTTGAGGAAATGAACGGATGGAATGCAGATAGTAACGCTGCAACCATGCTTTCTAACCTTGGTATAAAAGAAGAGAACCATTATACTATGATGGCAGATCTTGATGGTAAGCAACGTGTACGTGTTCTTATAGCGCAAGCGCTTTTTGGAAATCCTGATGTACTTATCATGGATGAGCCTACAAATGACTTGGATTATGAGACAATCTCATGGCTAGAAAATTTCCTTGCAAATTATGATAACTGTGTGATTGTTGTATCGCATGACCGTCACTTCCTTGATGCGGTTTGTACACACATATCAGATATTGACCATAATAAAATCACTCATTATAGCGGTAACTATACTTTCTGGTATGAGTCTTCTCAACTAGCGGCTAGACAACGCGCGCAGCAGAATAAAAAGTCTGAAGAGAAGAAAAAGGAACTTCAAGAATTTATCGCTCGTTTCTCTGCAAACGTTGCAAAATCAAAACAAGCAACATCTCGTAAGAAGATGATTGATAAACTAGATATAGAAGAAATTAAGCCTTCAAGTCGTCGATACCCAGGGATTATATTTGATAGAGATCGTGAGGCTGGAGATCAGATTTTTAATTGTGCTGGTTTAAGTGCCTCTCTAGATGGTGAAGTTTTATTCAAAGGAGTTGATATGAATTTGAATAAAGGTGATAAAGCGGTGTTATTTTCAAGAGATAGCCGTGCAACCTCTGCTTTTTATGAAATCATAAATGGTAATCAACAAGCAGACAGCGGGACTTTTGATTTTGGAGTAACGACTACACAATCTTACTTACCTTTAGATAATGCATCCTACTTTCAAGATGGAACACTTAATCTTGTAGACTGGTTACGTCAATATGCGCAAACAGAAGAAGAGAGAGAAGAAGTGTTTTTAAGAGGTTTCTTAGGTAAGATGATTTTCTCAGGAGAGGAAGCGCTTAAAATGTCTAATGTTCTTTCGGGAGGAGAGAAGGTACGTTGTATGATTTCAAAAATGATGATGAAACGTGCAAATATCCTTATGGTAGATGAGCCTACTAACCACTTAGATCTTGAGTCAATTACGGCATTCAATAATGCACTTAAAAACTTTAAGGGTACAGTGATGCTTACAACACATGATCACGAGTTTGCGAGCACTGTGGGTAATCGTGTGATAGAATTAACACCTAAGGGTGTTATAGATCGCTATATGAACTTTGATGAGTATATGAGCGATAAAAGTATAAAGGAACAGCGCATGGCAATGTATGAGTAAGGCTACGCCTTACTCTTGTTCATGAAATGTGTAATAAGCATATAGCTACAAAAGACAAGAAGACCTCCACTTATTATAATACGGAATGTAGGTAATTCTTCACCTTGAAGTAGTGGTAATAGTCTCCAGATCGAGAGTCCTAGAAAAAATACATATAAGAGAATACGGCCAGAAGATAATTCTGGCTTTTTCTTTTCTGGTGTAGGCCTCGTGATCCTGTTTATAGTAGCTTTAGGTGCTTCTTGCTGCGATAAGTTACTTAGTTCCTCATCAGATAGTGCATTATTAGAAAAATCTTCAAGCGCTGTTTCTACAATGTGCTTGGCCTTTACTAGATATTCTTTGTCTACAAGCAATCTAGATTGATCAGGAGACCCTAGGGCATACCCAGCGAGCTTAGCACTCTCGTTGTCATCTCTTACAATACTCGGGATATCTTTTTCCTCAAGTATGGTTTGTAATCTCTTTATTTCTATGATGGATCCAGTGTGGATTTTTTCATAACGAGAGTCTGGAAGTATGCTCATATATTATTTTGGTCAGGTTATCTTGTTTTATCGTACTTGCTATTCCATATCGCTTTGTTAAAGTTCTTACCTAGTGCAAATGCATAAAATAGAACTACCGCTCCGATGGACTTAAACATAAAGAAAAATACCATAATATCTTGACCAAAATCTTGATTCTTTGTAAAAAGACCGTCTGGTGTTAATAATGTCGCGATTATGCTAATGAGTACTGTCGTAATTATTAAGTTTTCAATAGACTTAAACGACCATGCCCATTGTTTTCTAAAAGGGTTAAGATCATTACCCCACTGGTGGATAAGATAGTAATAGCCGTTACCCATAGGCGCAAATAATAATGGGTCGTCTGCCTTTTCTAGAACAAACATTTTAGAAGGAGCAATGATTTTAAAACCATCAAGTTCCGTGTGATGTGTGTTTTCAAGGTGTTTAATATTGTCAAGTACTTCTTGAGGATATTTTCCTTTAAAGTATTTGGTGTCGAGAAAACGCAGTCTATAGTCTACGCATATTTTCTCTATTTGTTTAATGTGGAAGATTTTTGAGGTCTCAAGTAAGTCAAAGTCAAACTCGTTATAACCTGCCTCAGAAGCTCCTTTTAGGGTTTTGAGGATTCCGCTTTCGCGAAAGCGGTCTTGATCAAAAACCTGTTGTACTTGTGCTAGGATATCTTGTTCTTGCTCACTTTTACTGCGCTCACGAAGCAACTTTTCGTGAATGTTGGTTCTGGATAATAGCATCTTTTTTTCTTTTAAAGATACAATACAAATGCGATAATGTCAATGGGAATAATTGATACTAGGTGATTTATGTATTAATTAAACAAAACAGTTAAGAAAATATGAGCCAAAAAAAAGCTCTTAGATACATCAAGTATCTAAGAGCTTCAAAATAGTACAGCTACCTTACTATCGAAGTGTAGCTCCTAGCTCTTTTTCAAAACGCTGTTGCAGTTTATTCATCGTTTTGTCTATTTGCTTATCTGTAAGTGTCTTTTTTTCATCTTGTAGCAAGAAGCTTACTGCATAACTTTTCTTTCCTTCAGGGAGATTTTTACCTTCGTAAACATCAAAAAGGTTGACGTCTTTAAGTAATTGTTTTTCGGTTTGCTTTGCGATGGTTTTAATATCTTCAAACTTCACGTTTGTATCTAATAAAAGTGCAAAATCACGACGCACAGAAGGGTATTTTGGAATGTCTTTAAACTTGACATCATTACGAGCCGCAATCTCTAAAATAGCATCCCAGTTAAAATCTGCATAATACACATCTTGTGATAAGTCAAATTTCTTGAGGATACTTTTCTTTACAATACCGTAACTTACTACTTGTTGCTTTCCTAGTGAAAGCCCTACAGCCTCAGAAAAAATATCGTTCTTCACCGCAGAAGATCTTACTCTTGAAATTCCTAGTTTTTCAAGAATAGCACTTACCATTCCTTTTAAGTAAAAGAAGTTAGTAGGAGAGCTAGGGGTAGTCCATGACTCCTCTGTACGACCTCCAGTGACAAAAAGGGCAAGGTGCTTATCTTCTTTGCGCTCTTCAGTGTAGTTGTGGTACGTTTTACCAAACTCAAAGAGCTTTATGTTACTTCTTCGTCTGTTTACGTTGTAGGATATCGCTTCTAGCCCAGAAAATAGCATAGACTGGCGCATCACGCTCAATTCTTTCCCTAGCGGATTAAGCATCTCAACTTGATGTTCTTCCTTGAGGTTCTCAGAAAGTGCTGTGTATGCTGGCGTAGTGAGACTGTTTGCCATCATCTCATAAAAACCTTGTGCCGCAAGCTGGTTTCCTATCACATCACTTACTTTGTGATCGTCAAATTTTGAACTGGAAGATACCGTAGCGTTGAGCTTATTGCCAAAGTTGATATTGTTGTAGCCGTACACTCTTAAAATTTCTTCTATTACGTCTGCTTCACGAGTAACATCATTTCTAAAAGCAGGAATAGTCATCCCAATACCACTTTCTGTAACGTTGTTAATCTTAATATCTAGAGACATCAATATTCCTTTAATAACTTCTTTAGGAAGCTCTTCTCCTATAAGTTTAGTAGCGTTATCAAAGTTTAAAAATACCTGCTGATCTTCTATTTTCTTTGGGTAGATGTCTACAATCTCGCTAGTAATTTCTCCACCAGCAATTTCCATAATAAGAAGCGCAGCTCTTGTAAGAGCATACTCAGTAATATGCGGATCAATACCTCTTTCAAAGCGGAAAGATGCATCTGTATTTAATCCATGACGTTTTGCTGTCTTACGCACAGCAACGGGATTAAAATAGGCACTTTCTAAGAAAATTGCAGAGGTGTTTTCTGTAACTCCGCTATGCGCTCCTCCAAAGACTCCTGCAATACACATAGGTTTCTCTGCGTCACAAATCATCAAGTCGTCTTCATGTAACTCACGTTCTACACCGTCTAGTGTAGTAAACTTAGTGCCTGCTTCAACAGTGCGCACTTCAATTTTATCTCCTGCAATCTTGTTTAAATCAAATGCGTGTAGCGGTTGTCCAAGATCATGTAATACATAATTAGTTGCATCTACAATATTGTTAATAGGAGAGAGGCCTATAGCTTTAAGTCTGTGCTTTAACCACTCTGGAGATTCACTCACTTTTAAGTCACTAATTACAACTCCTGCATAGCGAGGCGCTTTTTCTGCATCTAGTACTTGCACATCAATTTTGTGCAAGCGCTTCTCAATTTTAAAAGAAGATGTTGATGGAGTGATAAGCCCTTTATTAACCTCATGTTGTAATAAACCGGCCTTAAGGTCACGGGCAACACCCCAGTGACTCATCGCATCTGCACGGTTAGGAGTTAATCCTATTTCAAAAACTTGATCATTTTCTATGTCAAAAACATCGGCAGCTGGTGTTCCAGGTATAAGATCCTCATCAAGAATCATAATTCCATCGTGGCTCTTTCCTAATCCTAGCTCATCTTCTGCACAGATCATTCCGTGAGATTCTTCACCACGTATTTTACCTTTCTTTATTTTCCAAGCTTCACCTTCTTCAGTGTAAAGTGTAGTTCCTATAGTTGCTACGGGTACTTTCTGTCCTGCTGCTACATTAGGAGCTCCACATACTATTTGTACAGGCTTATCTGCACCTATATCTACGGTGGTTACCTTGAGCTTATCTGCATTTTCATGCTGCATACAGGTAAGTACATGACCTATTACAATTCCTTCTAGACCACCTTTTACACTTTGGTAGGTGTCTATTCCTTCAATTTCTAGACCTAAGTCTGTAAGGAGGTTTCCGGTTTTTTCGGCACTCCAATCTATATCGATAAACTGCTTTAGCCAGTTGTAAGAAATCTTCATAAAACGTTGCGATTTTAAGACGTCAAAGATAGAATAACCTAGCTAGTGAGCAAAGCAGATGAGCGAGTATCTCAGTAGTTTTTTTAGGCTTCATGGAGTGAATTAGAAACTAGTTTTCTAAAATTATGTTTTAACAACTTGTCACATCGCTATTAAGTGTCAATAAAGGTTGTTTTATAGGTAGTGATCATTTTATAATTATTAGGCGGTGAGACTTTATGCGTGGCTTACTATTTAAAACTTCTGTAAGGCGCTTTAAAAGAATGAGACTGTGTTGGTATATCTTTGATTTATGAAACACATACTTATTCTCATCTCATTTATTAGCATTATTTCTTGCAAACAAGACAAGGTAGTAATCACTCCTCAAACGTTGAATTCAGGTTTTTGGAGAGCTACACTAGCTGTTCAGGATCAAGAAGAACTTCCTTTTGTATTTGAGGTAAATGATGATGAAATCATAACCATTTATAACGCAGAGGAGCGTATAGAAGTGGATGAAATTGAGATTAATGGCGATAGTATACGTATCCAAACTCCTGTTTTTGAGGGATATTTTGTAGGACGCTTTCGCGAAAGCGGGAATCAAATAACGGGCTCCTTTATAAAGCCAAGTCTTGATCGAGTGGTACCGTTTACAATGAATTACGGAGTAAAAGAACGTTTTGTTTCCTCAGCCGAAGTATTAAGCGAGAATACAGCAAGTGTGAATGTAGATGGTAGTTGGGAGACTGTTTTTAGCCCAGATAATGCTAAAGATCGATATATCGCCAAAGGTACTTTTAAGTCAGATGGTGATATTGTTACGGGTACTTTTAGAACTACAACGGGTGATTATCGCTATCTCGAAGGAAAATTAGATGGTGACGAACTTAGGCTGTCAACTTTTGACGGAGCGCATGCTTTTCTCTTTGTGGCAACTGTAACAGATAGTACGATGCAGGGGCAGTTCTATAGCGGAAACCACTTTAAAGAAGCATTTACAGCGATAAAAAATAATGACTACGAATTGCCAGACGCAAAAGGGCTTACGTATTTAAAAGAAGGGTATGATCGATTTGATTTTTCATTTAAAGATACCAGCGGTCGTATAGTTTCTTTGCAAGATGAGGAATACAAGGATAAAGTGGTGCTTGTACAAATAATGGGTTCTTGGTGTCCTAATTGTCTTGAAGAGTCTATCTTTTATAGAGATTACATCACTGGCAACCCTAATGAGAACTTGAAGGTTGTGGGGCTAGCATTTGAATATGCAAAGACTGAAGCTACAGCAGTAAAGAGCATCAACCGACTTACAGATAGATTGCAATTACCATATCCAGTACTACTTGCGCAGTATGGAGAAGGGGCAGATAAGAAAAAAGCAGCCGAAAAGCTGCCTATGCTTAATCATGTGCTTTCATATCCAACTACGATTTATATTGACAAGAAAGGAGCTGTGAGACGCATCCACACTGGATATAATGGTACAGCGACAGGGGAGAAGCACCTTGAGTTTAAAGAGGAGTTTGAAAAATTTATAGCACAGTTGCTAGCTGAGTAATTACGATATATAACTCCAGATGTTCTTAAACTTCATCATCTGGGCATACATGAATCTAATGATTTGATTTTCTTCCTTTTTAAAGGTAGGGTCGTCCTTAACCACAGCCCATGCGTAACTTCGGGCTACTTTAAGAATATCATTATCTTTTATAATATCGGCTATTTTGAGGTTTAGTGCGCCACTTTGTTGAGTTCCTGTAATATCTCCTGGACCACGTAGCTTGAGGTCAACCTCTGCGATCTCAAAACCATCATTAGTGCGTGTCATCGTTTCTAAACGCACTTTACTGTCACTTGACAACTTATGACTGGTCATCAAAATACAGTAACTCTGCTCTGCACCACGACCTACACGACCACGTAATTGGTGTAGCTGACTTAGCCCAAAACGTTCTGCGCTTTCTATAATCATCACAGATGCATTAGGCACATTTACGCCAACTTCAATAACGGTAGTGGCGACCATGATTTGTGTTTCGCCTTTTATAAAACGATTCATTTCAATCTCCTTATCGGCTGGTTTCATTTGTCCGTGGACGATGGAAATTTGATATTTTGGCATGGGAAATTCTCGCGAAATACTTTCATATCCATCCATCAAATCTTTGTAATCCATAGCCTCAGATTCTTGGATTAATGGGTACACAATATAGACCTGTCTTCCTAGTGCAATTTCGTCTCTAATAAACTTGAAAACTTTGAGTCTATTTGCATCATATCTATGCACTGTTTTTATGGACTTTCTGCCCGGTGGAAGTTCGTCTATTACACTCACATCTAGATCACCATAAACGGTCATAGCAAGGGTGCGTGGAATAGGGGTGGCGGTCATCACAAGTACGTGTGGAGGGTACTCATTTTTATGCCATAATTTACTGCGCTGTTTCACCCCAAAACGATGTTGCTCATCGATTACCGCAAGCCCAAGATTCTTAAATTTCACCTTGTCTTCTAGAAGTGCATGAGTACCAATTAAGATGTCTAACTCGCCATTTTCAAGCTTTTCATGAATGATTTTACGTTCTGAAGTTTTAGTTGAACCTTGTAATATTGAAATACTGGTATTCAGGTATTTACATAATTCTTTTAAACCTTGGTAGTGTTGTACTGCCAGGATGGCAGTAGGCGCCATTAAACAAGCTTGAAAACCGTTGTCAAGTGCCATGAGCATTGACATGAGTGCCACTATGGTCTTCCCAGAACCTACATCTCCTTGTAAAAGACGATTCATTTGGGCATTTGTACCTAGATCATGACGTATTTCTTTGAGCACTCGTTTTTGTGCACCCGTTAATTCAAAGGGCAAATGGTCATTGTAAAAGGTGGTAAAATTAGGTCCTATTTTTTCAAATGGATACCCTTTTATTTTAGTTTTATGGTTAACATTTTTGAAAGCTAATTGCAGCTGAATGTAAAAAAATTCTTCAAATTTTAAGCGGTATTGTGCCCTTGCTAAATGCTCTTGAGATTGCGGAAAATGAACGTTCAAAAGCGCCTCTCTTTTTGGCATCAATTTGAGCTCCGTAATTATGGGTTTTGAGAGGCTCTCAAACAGGTGACTTTTACACTCTAAAAAGAGGGTTTGCATCACACCATTTATCACCTTATTTGTGATCCCTCGATTGCTCAATTTTTCGGTAGATGGATAGACCGGTTGCATCGCAGATTTGATACTTTTTTCATGATCTGCAAGTAGCTCCATTTCTGGGTGAGGCATAGAGAAATTACCATTGTAATAATTGCATTTTCCAAAAATCACATAAGGCGTATTGAGCTTTATACTCTCCCTAATCCATTTGTGTCCTCTAAACCAAACAAGCTCCATTTGCCCAGTTTCATCTTTAAAAGTAGCAACGAGTCGTCGCCCTTTTCCTTCTATCATTTTGAGTCCTGAAAACTTGCCTATTATTTGCACATCGGCATTATTACGTTCTAGTTCGCCTATTTTGTAATACTGCGTTTTATCGATATACCGATTAGGAAACAAGTGCATTAGGTCTTGGAATGTATGAATACCCAGTTCAGAACGGAGCAAGTCTGCTCTATTAGGACCTACGCCTTTGAGGTAATCTATGGGAGTTTGTAAAAAAGTGGGATTCATTAAAGTAAAAATAAGGTCTTTAATTCAGATTTTCGAATTGATATTTAAAAGATAGTGGCTTAAAAGTTGTTATTTTTAAAATATGAAATACCTATTCCTGTTTATAATCTCTTGTTGCGCTTTCGCGAAAGCGTATACTCAAGAGATATCTGCACAAACCGCCGCTGTTGATTTTAAGACCATCAATGCGTCATTGTCCTTAGATTTTGACAGTAAATCCATTTTAGGAACCGTTGAAACGACCTTTACGATATTACAAAATGTAGATCAAGTTGTCATGGATGGCGTGGCAATGACGGTTGTAGATAAAACACCGTCAATCACTGTAACCGCTACAGATAATACTATTGTGCTCACTGGGGAATTTAAGGCAGGAACAACTTACAAAGCCCAGTTTGATTATCAAGTGAAACCATTAATAGCGGCTTACTTTGTAAATAATAATGGCAAAGAGGAATTCTGGACGCAGGGGCAAGGAAAGTACACCTCACACTGGTTACCGAGTATTGATGATATGAATGATAAGATCATTTTTGACTTAAAAGTAGCTGGACATAATAGCAAGACCATTATTGCAAATGGAAAAGGTAATAGAGTCTTAAAGGATTATGGTGCTCTGTTTTCTTCTTTTGATATGCAACAGCCTATTTCTAGCTATCTCGTTGCCCTCGTAGCGGGCGATTATGACATGAAGAGCGAGACTGCTAGTTCTGGTGTTCCGTTGGAATATTATTACCGTCCTGAAGATTCGCTTAAGGTCGAGATTACTTACAAATACTCTAAAGAGATTTTCGACTTCTTAGAAACCACGATTGGAGTGCCGTTTCCTTTTCAAGATTATAAGCAAGTCCCCGTAAAGGATTTTCTGTATGCAGGCATGGAAAACGCAAGCCTCACTGTGTTTTCAGATAGTTTTATGGTGGATGAGATAGGCTACACGGATCGCAATTATGTCAATGTAAACGCACATGAGTTGGCACATCAATGGTTTGGAGATTTAGTAACAGAGACTAGCAGCGAGCATCACTGGCTACATGAAGGTTTTGCTACGTATTACGCATTGCTAGCAGAGCGTGAGATTTTTGGTGATGATTATTTTTATTTCAAGCTCTTTGAAACCGCAGAGCAGCTACGTGAACTCAGCGATATGGGCAAAGGGCAGAGACTCGTGGCTGCTGGAGGTAGTAGCCTTACATATTATCAAAAAGGCGCATGGGCAGTGCATATACTACGAGAACAAGTAGGAGCTGGAGCTTTTGATACCGCAGTGAGAAACTACCTGACCAAATATGCTTATAATAATGTCACTACAGACCTATTTATGGCAGAAGTAGCCGCAGTAACAAGCGTAGATCTCACTGCATTTAAGAAAAACTGGTTATATCAAAGTGCCTTTCAAGCTGAGGAAGCGCTTGCTTCCCTCAGGGAAAACACATTTATGCAACAGTATTTCCAATTGCAGTCGGGTAGAGCAGTAGCGCTTTCTTCTAAGTTTACAGCGCTTATGAATGCCATAGCTACAAATAACGATTATCTAGGCGCAGAGGCAATCTACCAGCTCTCGCAAGAATCAATAAATGCTACGCTTCCGGCATATAAAAGCGCCATGGAAACAGAGAATGTTTTTATAAGACAAGCTATTGCTAGTTCGCTTGAGGAAGTTCCAGAAGCCCTGGTACTTGAGTTTTATGAGCTACTTAGTGATAAGAGTTATATCACACGTGAGCAGGCCATGATTAAATTGTGGGTATATCACCAGCAGCGCAATGATCCTAAGTCACAGCGTAAAGTATTAGATCTTATGGATAATCAGCTGGGTTTTGCAGATGGCAATATAAGAACGCTGTGGCTTGCGTTATCCCTCGCGACACCACAATATAAGCCTGAAGAGTCATTTGCCCGTTATAAAGAGCTTATAGGTTATACAGCGCCATCTCAACCGTATCAGCTACGGGAGAATGCATTTAACTATTTAAGACAGCTAGGATCTTATGAGGAGGAGAGCTTACATAATCTTTTAGAAGCTAGTGTACATCACGTTTGGCGTTTTCGCGAAAGCGCAAGAAAGCTACTTACTAATGCCCTTAAAAATCCAAAAATAGCCGCTATGATTCTAAATATAAAAAGCGACCTCTCAGATCAAGAAATCGCTTATTTGCAACGTATAAAAGCGTTATAATTAGATAATCTCGCTTACTTTTTGCTTGATAAATTGTAAAGCCGTGTCGCTAGGAGCTGGGGTGTCCATAAGATCACGTAAGATGGTCTCACGCAATTTATCACTGGTATCAACTTTATCACTCATATTCGTTTTACGTATGAGGGCTGCAGTTGCACTTTTGGCAGTGCGCACCACGTTCCAGCACTCTTGAGTAATATAAATTTGCTGTGATAAGTTATGCTCAAATTCTTCTGTAATAGTGCGTAATAAAAGCGCTTCATAATCATTTGCATCATCACTGTAAGGCTTTACACGCGATACGAGATTGCCCGGGGAGATGCGCTCAAGAAATAGCGTTATGCGCTCATAAGCTTGCAATTTTTGCGGTAACGCATTTGCCTGATTGGCTTTATGAAGTTGAAATCTGCGTTGTCCATCTTGCTCCTTTATGTACTGGCTAAAAAAGTAATATGCCAGCAACGCAACAATCACTGCAGGTAGAAGGTTAAAAGCGAGATTAGTAAGGTCTTGTGTCATATTAAGTAGGTTATAATTGCTATGTTCTGGATGAATAACAAACTTACTTGCTTTTTAGTATGCAACCAAATGTGATGTGATTATTCGCTTTCGCGAACATTAGATTTGCATCAACCCATGCAATTAGATTTTACATGAGAACTCAGTAATAAGTTGGCTCATAATTACCCGTTCTCTTTTTCGACATTAGGTAAGCGGTAGCTTTTTATGGCACCCCAAAAGCCTAAAATAGATAGTACAACAATGACTATCTCTACAGATATCAATGATAGCGCAGCGCTCAATCCTCCTGTAAAAAGTAAAATAATCCCAATGATGGTGTTACTTACAGAGACATAATTTGTTCTTTCATTACCCTTTGCCATATCTATAACATACGTTTTCCTGCCTTGACGTACGCCACTGTGTGCAATACCAAGGATAAAGAAAGCAGTGGGGTATAACCATAATTGTGTTTTTAAACTAGCTGAAAAACTTATAAGAATGACTAGTATAATACCGCAAAGCGAAGCTATCGTAACTGCATATGCCATCGTATTTTTACTAGATTTATCTGCCAGTTTTCCCCAGGATGGCGAACTCACAATAGAGGCAAGTCCATTTGGAATAATGAGTAACCCTAAAAGATAGCTAGTTCCCTCAACGTTATTTTGCGCTAGCGTAACGTAAAACGGTGCAGATAGGGCAGAGCAGAGTAATAATGATCTTGCAATGACAAAGTTTCTTAGGTGGCTATCGTCTTTAAGCAGTTTAATATTATCTAAAATACTGTTTTGCTCACTCTCGTCTGTTGTAATGTCTGTTGGGAATTCTTTGATAAATGCATAAATTACCGCTGCAATGACCCACATGGAAGCTGCAAAGAATATGAGGTTTGTATAAAACTGTATATCCTCATTAGTTTTCGACTTATAGGTAATGTACAAGCCTGCAGCAAGAACTAAAACACCAGCAAAAGAGGAAGTATACCCTCCTAGTTTTCCCCTCCTCGTTTTTGGGATAGTCTTTCCTTTTACATCCTTAGAACTCACAGAAGCTAGAGCACGCGCAAGGCTAAAAATGATTAAACATATAATTATTAACCATCCCGCAGTTTGTTTTTCAAATTGTAATGCCACAATCCCTATTGCAGCAATAGCAAGACCTTGAATAATAGCACCTATAACCCAGATGTACTTACGTATGGGTTTTCTTTTTACATAGTTTGAGATAGCAACTTGCGGGATAAGGGCACCAGACTCACGTATAGGGACAATGAGACTTATGAGAAAAACCGGTGCTCCCACATAATTCATGAGCCATGTGAGCACTGTTTTAGGATTACTTAGTGTATCACCTAGTTTTGTAAAGGTGTGCGTAAAGAGTATACTAAAGTAGTTTGTAGCAACATGTTTACAGGCCTCATCTGTAATGCCTTTACAAACCCGCTCATCGCCTTCATTATTTAAGTACTTGTAGAGTTTATTGAGGGAAGATGATGGCATAAAGCGTATTAAGATATTTACATAATAACAAAGCGATAAATATACGTTTATTATGTCTTTCAGTCTTTAATGGAAGTTATTGATGGATTAGTGCGCTTTCGCGAAAGCGTACTACTAGTAAAATAATGGTATTTGAATACGAGTATGCTAGTAACTTAATAGAGGTGTATATTATTGCTGGATTATAATTTATGACTGTGTAACATCAATCTGTAATTGTCTATGATATTCCTTTAACCTTTCATTTGCGTTACTATCTATAAGTAATATTACAAGCATCATTGCAATAGTTGTAATGCAAATAGCCCTCCAGTTGTTTTTGTCAATGAATACGATAAGTAAAGCTGCAGCAACTATAATAATAGGAATTACTTTAAAAACTATTAATTTGTACTCGTTCATAGACTTTTCTGTACGCTTAATTTCGGATGCTATAAATGCTGTAGTATTGGTGTTATAGTCCGTTTCAAAACTTGTAATTCTTTTATTATTAGCATAGAGTATACCAGTACCTACAACCAAGAGTAATGCTCCGGCTACTGCAGTTGGGATAATATATGCTTTTGCAATTTCTGTTTTTCCTAGGTGCCAAAATCCCACGCTCCCAGCTATAAACAGTATGGCAAAAAGGATGAAAAATTTTGAAGAAAAGACTTCAGCTTTTGCCCACTCAATGGCAATTTTTAAAATTTCCATATTAATTCATTTGGTGTTTTTGTCTATATGTACTCGGACTCATCCCTTCTTTCTTTTTGAATAATCTAGAGAAGTAAGCTGGATACTCAAACCCAAGATCATAAGCTACTTGCGAGATGGTCTTATACGGATCTAATAAAACATTCTTGGCTTCGTCTATTAAGTAAAGTTGTATGTGCTCTGTAGAGGTTTTACCTGTTTCCTTTTTAAGCGTATCACTTAGGTAGCGCTTTGATACAGATAGATGGGTCGCAATATCATCTATACTAGGGATTCCTTTTTCTTGTAGCTGGCCAGATTCAAAATATTGATTTAAGTAATTATTAAATAATTTAAGAAGATCATTAGATAGTTTTTTTCGGTTTATAAACTGTCTTTCATAAAAGCGGTTTGCATATTTAAGGAGCGTGCTTAGTTGCGATATGATAATATCTTTACTAAATGCATCTTGATTATTGTTGTATTCAAGCGCTATGTTATCTACAATGGATATCATCTGCTTTTCTTCCTTAGGAGATAGGTGTAAAGCTTCATTTACAGAATAAGAGAAGAAACCATACAATTTGATTTGCTTTGCTAGCTCTGTACCGTTTAAAAAATCTTGATGAAAATTAATAGAAAATCCCTTTTGATCATATACTACGCTATTATCCCATTGTAATACCTGCCGGGGAGCGATACATATAAGTGCACCATTTGTAAAATCATAGGTAGTGCGACCATAATTGAGCTCGCCTTTCATTATTTTTTTGAGACTTATGCTATAACAGTCATTTGTGATAGGAGGAGAACTATCTTTTGGGCAAGGTAAAAACCCATCTCCATGTGTAGTAAAAACGCTTAACATAGGATGCTCTGGCATTGGTAGTTCTATATATTCTAAATACGCAGATAGTGTTTTAAAATGTTGCATGATGAGTCGTGAAATTAATGGTACATCCGAAAGTCAATAAACCGTCTATAATTTAAGTAATTAAAGTAATCATTTTAAAGATATGGTATCGCAGAAAATAACACCTTCTTTAAAATAATGTATTGATTATTATGATTTTAGATCCCATTTAAAATTGGTGGCTTTCTCTGATACCTGCCATAATTGTTTCATTACTGCTTTATCTTGAGCATGTGATTCTAGAGTACATTCACCCACAGGTCCCGTCCATTGCATTCTCCCTGTAGGACCATAATATCCTTTAAGATTTAGTAGTCTTTCCTCCTCTGTAGCACACATAACTTCTGGATAGGCACCCTTTCGTGCAGATTGTACTAGTGGAGTAAGTGACATTAAGCCAAAAATGATCCTATCTTTAAGGCCACCGCTGTTTTTAATTAGTGTTGTGGCAGATGCTCCAGGATGGCATACATACACATTTACATTTTTTTTCGCAGCTTTAATTTTGTCTTGAAGCTCATATGCAAACATCATTTGAGCTAGTTTACTGTGACAGTACGTTTTGTTAGGATGATAATTCTTATTCCAATTCATATCTTCAAACTGAATTGTTTTAATCCCCATTTTATAGCCTTCACTTGCTACAACTACAATACGCCCCTTTGAACTCTCAATTTTATCAAACAATAAACCACATAGTAAAAAATGTCCATAGTGATTGATACCTAAATGACTCTCAAAACCATCTGCTGTAAATGTTTGTTTAGGAAGCTGTGCGACAGCTGCATTACATAGAAGCGCGTCAATTTTAGAAATCTTATTATTTATAGTTAAGGCAGCTTTCCTTACAGATTCAAGATTTGCCAGATCCATTTTGATAAAAGAAACGTCTACCTGAGCACCGAACTCATCTTTTAAAATAGTAATAGCATCTTCAGATTTTTTACTGTTCCGATTGAGCATAACGACTTTTGCATTTTTTTCTAACAACAGTCTAGCTGCTTCAAAACCTGCACCAGTATTTGCGCCAGTAATTAAAAACGTTTGATTAGTTAAGTCACCTATTCGCTCCGGTGTCCATCCTTCTTTACCAAATATATTTGCACTCATAATTATTACTTTTTAGCTTAAGATTTATGAGGGCAAAATTAGTTGTAGCTATCCTTACTTCTTGTATACACATTTTCATAATACGTATACTTTTTGGTTTAATTGTTTATAATCAGTGCTTAAAGAGGTTCTTACCTAAGATAATGCGGTCGCCTCTATCTACAGATGTTACTTGATCCATATACTTCATATCAAGTTTTTCTAATACTCTTCTAGATGCTAGGTTGTGCGGACTTACAGTGGCTATAATCTGGTCTAGTTTTAGAGTTTCCGTTGCATATGAAATCCAGTGGTGACCTATCTCTGTGGCTAAACCTTGACCCCAGTGACTATCGTTTAATATAAAGCCAAATTCACAATACTCTTTATCTTGATAATTGATTTTATGGATACCAGAGACTCCTATAAAACGATTGCTCTCCTTTAATAAGACGCACCAGAAGCCAAATACGGCCTCTTGCTCATTTATAAAATCTGTATGAAGTAAGGAATCAAATTCGCTTCTAGTAAAAACGCTGCCTTTTAGTGTAGATGCCATAACCCGATTATTGGTGCAAAACATATCAGCAGCATCTTCTAGATGTTTTGGAGATATTGGCTCAAACCTTAGTCTGGTAGTTTCTAGCATAAATAATAATCAAAGATTAGGAAGTGGAACTTTATGGATTCTAATCTGTTAATAGTGAATAGCAATTTATCTTACATTAAATATACAAGAATTTATAGTGAAGTATACGCTTTCGCGAAAGCGTAACAGCCATTGAAATATCTATAAAAAAACAAGCTTTTAATACAATCATGAGCCACAAATTATAGCGCAAGCCAAAGGTTTATAATGGCATAGATTGAATTAAAAGCTTGTAGTAATGGACTAGAACGCTAACTGCTTAGTGCAGCTTTTTTATTCTAATGTCTTATTCCTCATCTTCATCCTCTTGAAACTTGAATTGGTGCGCTTGCTCTAATTTGGCTAGCTGCGTTAATTCGTTCAAGTAATTCTGCTCTTGAATAGAAAAGGTAGTCATCATTTTTGAAGAGCCTCCTGATAAGATAAATGCGATTATTTCATCAATAAGGTTTATGATTTTATCCAACCATTTAGGCAGTTTGATACCTATCATATCAAGAATAGCGTAGATAATCTTTTTAATTTCTTTGATAATTCTATCAATTCCAAGTTTTCCTACGAGGGAACCTATGCTAGGGAACATCCCTTTTGCATTTTTGGCAAGTGATACTCCTGAGCTAATTTTCAAAACTTCAATAACGTCATGTTCTTGTTGTTTTGATGACTTTTTTGAACCTTCTCTAATAAACTGATTGAGTTCAAAAATTTGATTATTAAGTGAAGGAGCAAATGATTGTATCACCGCTTTTTCATCTTCGTCCTCTGCATTTTTTAATGCGTGCTCGGTGATTCCGGATACTAAGGTTTCAAATTCGCTTAAAAATTGTTCAAGAACGTTGTCTGATTTTTTTGTTTCTGTAGGCATGTCAAAAGTTTTATGATTTATATTGACACAAAACTATATTTAGAGCATTGATATGTAGTTAGTTAATTGCTCATCTTCATTGAGCGTAATCTCCCTTTATACAGCGTGAAACAACTATTGGTTTAATAGGTTGAGTGATTAGATGGTGGTTTTGAGGTATGGACGATGAGTTTTTATTTCTACAATAATCTTGTGAAGCGAGCTGATAGTAATAGTTCTTAGTTTATTTATTATTAGTCATTTGATCAGCCATAATAACTGCGTTGTGCGCATTTAAAATGCTACTTGAAGAGCAAAGATCTGAGAAGTCAACTTTTTTGTTATAACTACCTGGAGCATTTACTTGCATATTAATTTTTGTTCCTGAATTGAGGATGATTTCCTTGACTTGGGTTGCTGTTAGACTTGGATAATAAGAACGTATTAATCCTGCAACACCTGCTACCATAGGTGCAGCCATAGATGTTCCGTCTTTAAAATCGTAGTCATTATTAGGAATTGTCGCGTAGATAGAATTTCCTGGAGCAAAAATGTCAACATTAAGCTTCCCATAGTTTGAAAAAATACTTACTAGATTTTCTCCATAATAACTATTTGTTGCACCAACAACAATAACATTATTTGAAAATTCAGTTTTTAGATTTTTAGAATCATTAGGATACTTAAAATTTTTATCAAGATTTATGTTGTCATTACCAGCCGCAATGACAATTAGGACATCATTTTTTGCAGCGTACAATATTGATTCATAAACGAGTTCTTTATAGGGTGAGAATTCCTTCCCGATACTGGCATTTATAATCTTAGCACCATTGTCTACAGCGTATCTTATAGAAAGGGCAACATCCTTATCATGCTCATCACCATCAGCTCCATTTAATCGTACTGGCAGTATAAGGCAGTTATCAGTTATTCCATTGATACCTTTTTCATTATTTCTAGTCGCAGCTATTATCCCCGCTACATGCGTAGCATGCTCTTCATTATCTATGTTATTGTTAAGACTATTACTGCCGTATTGTGTGTCTTTTATGTCGGTAAGATTATCTCCTAGGGTCGCTCTTAAATCTGTTGTTATGCTATTCCCAGAAATAAGAATACTATCGATTTCTAATTCTCTTCTATTAGACTTTATACGATTTACTATATGATAAGGGATGTCAATATTTATAGGTTCATGCCTTGCATATTTCTGGCTTATTTTCTCAATAATTTCTATATGTTTTCTAACCGTCTCAATCTCTTTATTGAGGTTTGCATTTGTTGTTTCTATCGCCAGTACTTCCTTTAAGGTGTAGTCTGGTTTTCCTAAATGTGAGGAAAATGCATCATGTGATTTTTCAAGATTGACTAATCTATTTTGTACGACTTTGATATTCTTTTTAGCTCTCTTTAATCGAGATTTATAAGTCTTTTGAGCTTTAGATATTATGGATTTATTTTCTGCAAGAGACTGATTCATTAGTATTCTTTCATGTTCGAAGTTCTGATAGGTCAAATCACCAGCAAAGTTCCAGCCATTAATATCATCTATAAATCCATTCTTATCATCGTCTATATTGTTGTTTACTATTTCATTGGGATTCACCCAAATTTTGTTTTTTAGATCTTCGTGTTTTAAATCTATACCCGAGTCTATAACGCCTATTATTACTTGGGAATTCTTTTTGTTTTTTAAGAAAGAATAAGCTTTTTCTGTGCTAATCCCAAGAATAGAGTCTGTAGTCAGATCCGCATGGTGCCATTGTTTAAATTCGGCATTAGTTAGCTTTTTATTTGTTTGCGCATGGATGGTTACTAAGCCAAATACTACAACCAGAACGGGTAGCATGTTTGAAAATGTTTTTTTCATAATTAGAGAGAAGACCACTTTCTTGTAAAGCTAGCATTTATAGGAACTAACTTTTTGATTGAAAGAGAAGTCTTAATTTTTGATTGATGATTGTGATGAATTAATCAAATCTACTTAAACTAAATATTATAAAAAAACTTTAATCTATTCAATTAAAACGGCTTACACTTGTAAGTGCGATATCAGTAATCATTTATTTGCATTTTACAATAAGATAGTATAACGCATTATTTAATATTTACAGATGTTGCTTCTCCCTCAACGATCCTACCATCTGCTAATTTTATTAAAATCTTGAATTTAATATTAGCTGACGTCTAGTTTTTGAATGCTTAATTCAACGTATCCAGTTCAGACCGTAAATTACTGATTGCTTGGGTTTCATATTTATCTTTAAAGAAACTATTTTTAAATATGGACTCTAATTCAAGCATATGATTTAGCACTTTTTTCCTTCCTTTTCTGTACATGAAATCAGGATAGATTTTATACTCTTTCCTGATATTTTGTGAATACTCACTGTATTTATTTTCACTTTTGCCTAAAATAGATAGATCTAAATCTAAGAGAATATTTATGTCATTATATGAAGATAGTAGGTGTTCTTTTGTAGCCTCAATCTGCTCTACGCATTCCTCTATATGATTAAAAGAGGTTACAGAAATTCTCTCTTTAAAAACTAGCGCGCTTTTGTGTTCATTATCACTTTGAGTTGATTTGTACACGATGTCGTGGTAATAAATGGAAAATAGTAACGCGTCTATGTTGTTAACTTGAGATTCAACATGGTCCAAATCAGAAATCATGTTTTCTAAATGTTTCAGATTATGATAATGACGAGATTTAGATGAATAGTTTTTTTCTATCTCATTCCAACATTTTAAGTTGTAATTGTTGTCATCAGAATACTTTTCTATAAGATTTAGAAATTTTTCTTTTAGCATCATCTTATTCTATTTATTTCAAAATACTCTTAAAACAGCAACCTATGTTTTTTCGAAACTTATTATTATAAATATGTTGCTTAAATATACAAGTAATCATAGTGAAGTATACGCTTTCGCAAAAGCGCAACAGCCACACAGTAATTAATTTAAGAATCTGTAAGCTTTGAATTCTTCTTTGAAACCTCTAATATTCCCAAAATCACGATGGTAATAATAACACCTTGTAAGAATACCATTCCAATGCTAGATGTAATTATATCAATGAGGTGGGTGTCGCCATTTTTAGACAGAGTATTACTCTGTAGATTAGTTGTAATGATTACAAATCGCTCAAAGAATATCCCGCTTTTCATCGCAAAAGAGACCAATAATACATACCAAAAGTTTGATGCTAATTTCTGCACGAGTAGGGTAAGGGGTAAAATTAAGGCAGATAGAAACATTAACCAATAAGCCCAAGCATAAGGGCCAGCTGCTCTGTTGATAAACGCATATTCTTCATGGTTGTTAGTAGTTGCCATCCCAATTAGATAAAAAGTCCATGTGATTACTGTATAGATGATAATTATCCAACGTATTACATTCAATGTTCTTTTAACTTCAAATCTCTGTTTGAATATGAGTTTGATAAAAAGCAAAGTCAGAATCATTGGAATCAAACAGTTGATCACATTTGCGTCAACTATTTCAATAAGTCGTTTATATAATTCCATATGTACTATTTGAGGTGGCTAGTGATATCTCTCAATAAATTAGAAATACATCTTATATTTTATTATCGCATCCATCCTTCAATGATATAATTTTTTTGAACGAGCTTCTCCTCTCCATTTTTGTCATCTGGGATAAACCAAACTTCAAATCTTGCTCCATACGGTTGACCCCAGTCTCCTTCGTAAATGGTAAAATCATCTTTAAAACTATACTTTTTAATCTTTCCTTGTGTATTCTCTATTCTTATACTTGACTCATTCATAACACTCGAAGATGAAAGCAAAATCTCCTGAGTAATTTCATAAACCTTTAAAAAGACAGTTCCGCTTTGATCTGATTGTATCCATAGGTCATACTCGTATAGCCCTGGTTGATATGAATTATAGAGTTGGAAATTGATGTTATGAGTTAAAATTTCTCCATTATTTTCATGATTTATTAGTGCAGGAGAATTATCAAATCTGTCATTGAGTGGCTTCTCTAATAGTACATTATCTGGTAACTCAAGGTCGTTTGCAAATAAGTCTGTTGGTCCATATAGTGAGTTAAAAGAAAATACTAATATGGCTATAAAACTTAGGATAAGTACAGACAAGCCAACATTCAAAAAGCCAACAAGCCTTCTATTATTGAATATTTGAATAACACCTCCTAGAAATAGTACTGCAACTCCAAAAATCAAGAAGAGCTTAGGAGGAAATACGTCAATTCCAATGGTAGCAAAGAATATAATTACCGATGCTATAAAAGTTAATGGAGGTACCCACCATTTTTCGATAATGTATTTCTTTATGAAGGTATTCATTGGTGGTATTGTTGTAACATATTATAATAAAATTCTAATAGATTAGTTTCCCCATTAATAGCATTAGCCAACCTAATATTTGTATCTGCTTAATTCAATGTATCTAATTCACACCGTAAATTCCTTGTTGACAGTGTTTTGTTAAAATAAAAAAGTACTTATAGTGGTTGTTACGCTTTCGCGAAAGCATAACAATCAAACAGTAATCGCTTTTACATTATTAACCACCAATCAATTCATAAATATTACCGTCGCTAATTGCCGAAATAGGCAATAGCTTCTTATCTAAATTCGTTGTTTTCTTCTTACCAATAGTGGACACTCTTTTGCCTTCTATGAAATTTGAGCTTATGTTACCGGCTCCATCTTTTGCGGCGTTGCCGTAGTTGTTGTATTCAGAGCCTATGAGCATATAGTCGTTGTATGTTTTATCATATTTGATTTTTAACTCATAGTCATGTCTCATCGATTCATGCTTCACACTGATCACATTTGCTCTGGCAACTTTTATCCTACGGTTAGGGTTTACATGTAAAAAGGCCGAGGTCAAATTTCCGGTTTGGCTTTTGAGTATAAAAGAACCATCTGCTTGTCCTTCAAAAATCGCAAGGCGCACATCTTTTGTGTTTGAGTAGTCTCTGTCGTTTTTTCCGCTGGCTAGTAATACCGCATAATCAGAAACGCCGTCTTTATTAAAATCTGACATTACTTTATTAAGTTCATTTCTAGAAATCACAAGTTCATAATCGCTCGGGATGAAATCATTAAAACGTTTGATTTTACTTTTGACTTCCTCTATGGATTTAATTGTGGGTTGTGCAACTTCTTTTTTCTCTGGAAGCTGTTCTTTCTTTTCGGTGTTATTGCAAGAAATTAATACGATTGAAAGGAGTAGAAGTGTTAGTCTGTTCATTGGTTTGGTAATCTAAGGTCGTAAATGCTGTTACTGGGTTATTTTAATACTAGGTGTTCGTGGTTGATTTGCTACTTTGAAAGCGCTTTTTGCACTTCAAGTGGTCTATCGGTTGCAAAGACGTCTATGCCAAGCTTTGTCCATTCTTTATAGAGCACATCGCCTCTTGCTTTGGCCTTTTTATCAAGGTTTCCTAACGTACCTAGCATACACATCACTCCCTTTTCATGCAATTTGGCATACAATGATGGATCTGATTCTATAGTTCCCGTAAAAGCGACCATATTTTTCCATGGAATGCCAGAGCTAGCAGCTGTATCAAACTCTTTCATATTTCTAATGCTCACAGAAAGTACAACCTCAGGATTTAACTTGTAAAGTTGTTGTGCTGTTTCCATGGAGTAAGTAATAATCACCGATTGCGCTAAGGCATCGTTTTCCTCTATAAAACGGAGTACAAGTTCTGGATCAACGCTGCGCTTAATGTCAACCGTGAGGATGGCGTTTTCCTTTTTTGCCCAGTCTAAAACATCTTTAAATAAAGGGATTTGATAATCAGTGATGGAGTCAAAATCATCTTTGAGGTGGAGTTGTGAGAGTGTTGCCCAATCTTTTTGATCAACTCTTCCAGAGCCAGTTGTTGTTCTTTCTAGCGAACTGTCATGCATAAGAAATAGAACGCCATCTTCACTACTTGCCACGTCAATTTCAAACAACGCGTTTGGAATAGACTCTTTGATGTATTTCATGGTTTCTAAGCTGTTCTCAGGGTAGCCTGCATAACTTTTACCACCGCGATGCGCACTGATTAAGGTCTCGCCATTCTCAGTATAACTGAAGAACTCTTGTAGCGTATTTTTTTTCTCAACAGATGGAGTGCATCCTGCAATAAGAATTCCAACTAGGAGTAGGGGAAGTAGTAGTGTTTTCATTGGTGTGGTTGAGTGTAATTTAATTGATTTTTAGTCTTTTATGTTCTTTTGAATTAAATAATCCAATCCCGAATATTATATGTTACAATTGTATCCCGTTCTTTGTTTAAAAAATAATATTGGTGTCCTCCAGAAAAGTTAGTTTCATACTTTTCGATGATAATGCTTTCAATTTCTGATCTGTTTTTATTGTCGTAAATATCAAAGTCTAAGTCTAATATTAAATCAAACACAAAGTGACGTTTTATCCATTTTAAATCTGTTTTTGTACCATTTTTATAATCAATTATTTTTCTCTTAGTTTCATTAAGACCTTCTACTTTCGAAGGTTTATCAGCGTTCTTAGCTGTAAGAAGATCAGCTTCTAATTTGCTAAATATATCATCATAGCAATACTGGAAATCCATACTGTCAATTGTCATTTTGAAAATTTCTGTACATGACAAATTAGATTTTTCCTTACGAGAAAAGACAGAAACCACCGTAAATGAATCATCAAAATTATCTTCTGATATTTTTTTTAGATCAATTCTTTCTTGAATCACAGTATCTCCACGATATTCATATACTATTTTCAAACTATCACCAAAAACTTTAGTTTCTTTCCGGATTTCATTCAGTTGCACAGAAGGACTTTCAGTAGTCAACTCATTTTTGATTTTGGATTGACACCCAACTAAAATCAAAATATTAATTGCTATGATAAATGTTTTTTTCAAGCGATTTGTAAAGTGTATTTAATGGCTATTGAGATGCAAATTATAAAATTACTCTCTAATTAAAATGCATCTTATTTTCAGAAAGTCTATTACTCATCTTACAAAGGTTAGAACCCGCTTATTCTGTAATATATTGGTGTTCAGAATAGTTTGAATTTGAGTTTGATGAATCATAACTCACTTTTGTGACGTAACCTTGTTCGTCATATTCTAAAAAATTACTATAAGTTTCTCCATTGTTTCCATTGTAAGTGGCGGTCAAAGGATTATCTCTCGATACCTCAAGACCAAATATCATAAAGAATGTACTGTGTTCATATTCCATGACGCTTCCATACGGATCCAATTGTTTGTCAGCATCAAAATCTGAATATTCAAAACTATCAAAACCAGTTGTATTAGAAATAAGTTGGTTGTTTGAATTACGAGTAAATATTTGTTCGAAGAGGCTACTTGGCATTGACGTTGGGTAGAACTTTGTCGAGTTTACATAGCCGTTAGAAAATTCAATTTCTAAGGTTCTATCTGAGGCATCAGAGATAAGAATTATGGTATTATTGGTTAGCGTTATGTCATTGTAGTTAATGGTTTCATCTATTCCATTTGGATTAATTACATCTGTGTAACTAGTAATTCCGCTTACGTTGCCATTGGTGTAATTAACTGTAAAAGTTCTATTTAAATAATCAACCTCATTTAAGGTGACAGATTCAATCTTGTTTTCACTATTGTAAAATACTTCTTGAGTTGAAGATAATACCCCATCGTAATAACTGTTTGTTCTTTTGTAAAGCTTAAGTGAAGCATTAGTTTCTTCTTCTAAGATTGTAGGACTATCATCTGATGAACATGCTACAAAAGCCAAGCTAATGAGTACTAAAAACAATAATTTTTTCATGATTAATTTTTGATTGTAATGAATGGTTTCTTAGTTGTTTGGTGATAGTAAAGTCTCGTATAAGCCTTACCGAGCGCAAATTATAAAATTACCTCCTAAATAAGGCAGATAGCAAAACAAAATCCGGAAAACCTTAAGGCCAGGTAGGAATGTAGATGTAGGCATCTGCTGAGAAACAATGAAATAATCTCACTCTTTAACTCAATTCCCTATTCGCAATCTGCTTGCGTTGTTTTATTTTTCCATTGGATCCAATATTCTTGTAATCCCTCAGGTGTTGTTATTAGTTTACTTATCGCTAATTTATGACCTGTCATAGTCACTCCTTCAAGTTCTTTTTTTCTTCTAGCTAATGCAGGTTTGTGATTCCAGCCTCCTACGTGATCAAAAGAAGTATAAGCATCGCATGGCTCATTAACAGCAGTAAAAGGTATCACAAGCATGTAAACGACTTTACCGCTTCCCATTCCTTGGGTGCTCATGGTAATGGAGGAAAAATCTACTTTTCTATATTTTTCTTCACGATAGAGTTCTTTTAGCCTCTTGCCTACGGCATTACTCATGGTGTTAGAAAATTGATGCGCAATATCATGTCCGTTTATAAACTCTGCTCCGGTGTATGAACCACTACATCCATTATCTGTGCATCGTATTCCATTGTTTTCCTGATGAGTCAGTGCTAAGATAGGAGCAAGCTGTTTTTCATTCTTACAAGAAAGAGACACCAAGAACACCGATAAAATAACAAAGAAGATTCTCAAGAGGATGGGTTTAAGGTTGATTAGTGATGGTTTTATAGAGGATGGAAGGGTAGAAGTAGGCTTGTTTTTTAAATCAGTTCTTTGTTAGCCACCGTTTTTTTCGATGAATGTTTTGAATTTACTTCTAAAGTCAGGCTTAAAAAAATCAACATCAAATGTTTTTCTCTCGTTACCATTTCTTCCTGAAAATTGCATTGCTTTAAAAAATTCAGAGTCCAAACCTTTAAATTTTTGCTCATAAAATGCTGGTGAACAAACCCAAGTTTCACAATTGAAAGAAATTAAACTTGATAACCTTCTATTCGTACGTTTTTTGTTTTCTTTAAAAAACAAATTTACAAATGACTTAACTTTTGAAGTATCATCTTTATGATAGCCCATTAATAAAATTGATTTAAATGCATAGGGAAAGAACGAAATAAAAATCTCGGCTGGTCTTTCCATATCCTTTCCATATTTATATTGATACTCCATTATTTCTTTTGAAGTATCATAAGTATAAATCGAGTTTAAGCAAATTTCTTGATATTCCATCTCACGAAATTCAAATACAAATGATTCAGATTGGCTATTCAAATCTTCCCACATTGAAGTTGTATAAAATTCCATATCCTTTAATGCTAATCTGTTTTGCTTAATAGTTTTTTGTAAAACATTCTCATTAATTTCGATTTCCGTATTTAACAACAAACATTCTTGCAATTTTATAACAACTTCTTTAACCCAGATTTCGTTATACGCTGTTCGAAGTGCAAATAATAAACAGGATTCATAATCTTCAAAATCAATTTCCCCTTCAGTTTCTATTTTGCTGAAAATTGAGGTATCGTGATTATTGCAAAATCCAGTAAAGGTGTAAATTTTATTTATTCCAGTCTTTTTGAAACCAATGTATTCCTCTTTAAAATGGTCGACAGATAACTCCCACAAATGATTTTTATCAGCAATTGAAGATAGTATACCATTCTTTTGCATAATATGAGAATTTATTGCTTTGTCGTTACAATTTGGATGCATACACTTATTAGATTGTGATTTAGCAGTTTTTGCACAATCTGTAATAAGTTTAGCAATTTTTGGATTTTTAGTTCTCAATTTTTTTCAAATGGTGGGTAACGTGATTGTATATGATTTGTTGCGTGTTTCAGAACTAAAGTGAGTAAATAAATCACAGATAGAAAGTCCGCGAGGACTTTCGTAAGTAGGCTATAACTAGCACTGAATTACACACAATGTTGTGCATAGTTATTTCCTTAGTTCACTATCTATTTTTTCTAAAATCGTTGATATTCTATTAAAATCTCCAAGTGTCCTAGAAGGTGCATTGTAAATTCTAGTAACACCTTTCAAATGAGTATGGGCAGCTTCATTTCTTGTGCTTTTTAAGTTTCCTAGATTACTTTTTAAGAGAGTTATTTGAGCTGTTTTTTCAAGTTCTAGTTCCAATTTCTCAACCTGAATTAATCCCAGTAGGCTTATTAACATTGGTCGAATGTTATTATTATATTGAAATCCATAATTAGGATTTACAATTTTATTTTTACAATAGTTCTTATTGTCAGCACTTTTAAGATTTCGATTACCGTGTTTAATAATTATATCATCTAAAGTTTCTTCAATCCAACCGCATAACTCAATTACTGCAAGTTTTGAAAAATAGATAGCTTTTTTTTGACTAGATGCAGAATTGTATAATTTGTCTAACTCTATTAAAGTCGACTTAATATATGATTTTGCTATCATTATGCTGAGAAAATTTCTATTGCTCTTGTTAATCTATCAATTACTCTATCCTTTTGAGCTAAGCCCTCTTTTAAGCTCTCTACAGAAAATAATTCATCATTTCTCAATGCCATATATAGATTATGTAATTCTGCAGCATTTTTGTTTTCTAATGTTGCAATATTTCTTGAAATGCCAACAAGTATTGCTTCTGTAGTTGCTTTACTTAGTCTTGGTAAGGGTTCGTTATTTAATATTGTTTCATATAATAGATTAATTGTTCTAGTTGTAATGTCAACTAAATTTACGATAAATTCATCATTGGCATTTTTATTATCCTCCATAAAGTCATTTAAAAATTTTGCTAAACGACCATTGTAATCCTCATATTTTGTGTGAAAAGAAATAAATCTTAATACTAATTCTTCATTAGAAAAGCGATAAACCTTATTGGCTTTTATGTCAAATAGATTTATAAAGTTTTCTCTGCTGACTATATTCTTTAAAAAATTATTTAAAGTGCCATTATAAATACAATTTCTAATTTCTTGATTTGTCAATTTACTGCCACCAGTATTTAGTCTATGAAAAATTGTAAACAAATAATTCATATGGCTTTTTTTAGAATAGTCACACCTCAATACTGTAATCGGTAAAACAGTATTTTGGATTTTACTGAAAAGTTCAGGGTATTTTTTCTTTATTGTTAAATTAGTTTTGCCGGATATTCTCTCGTCAATATCGTCCAGTCTTGCTAATTTCCATTCATCTTCTGATTTGACATTTAAAAAATTGACGACAGTTGCTATTCTTTGAAGACCGTCAATTACAAATCTTTCTTGTGTTTTATAATCAAGACTTAAACACAAACTTGGAATAGGTAATTGTTTAACTAAAGAATCAATTAATCTAGTTTGCATAGCCTTGTTCCAAACTACATCTCGCTGAAAATCTGGTTGAATTTCAAGTTGGTTCTCTAGGTACATTCTTAATAAATCGGCACAAGACCTAAGTTCATTATATGCAACAATATCATTAGGTGGGTTTTCATTATAGTCATCCTGATTCTCTTGAGATTCTTCTAAGTTCTCTAATTCTTGGTCAATATTTATATTTTCAGACATAGTTTTTTTTTAATGACGCACAACGGTTGTCTATAAGAACAGTAGGGCGGATTTGCACGCTATCCATTCGGTTGAGCCACAAGCCCAATTTTTAAATTTTTCTTATTATTTTTTCTTGTAAATAAGCCAAATTTAAAAATTTGGCGACCTCGTAAATGCACCCAAGCCATTCGGTTTTGCTACAATTGCCCTATTGTTTTTATACGTTGTTGTGCTTAGTGTTTTCGCGTATCCATTCATAAGCTTCGTTAGGTAGCCAACCATTAAAATCATTAAATTTTATTTCCGATGTGAAAAACTTTTTACTTGGTGCAATTTCTTTCATTAACTCAGCAATATGAGCAGCATTCACAGAATATCCAACTTTAATAATGTAGGTGGATTCCAAATAATGCCACCACGCTATAACTCCATTTGTTTTAGTCAGTTGATTATGAAATACTTTTTTATTAAATGAGCTGGGAATTCCATCATTGTCCAAAGTGATTATATAAAATTTATCCCAATTCATTCTGTTAACGGATTTTCGCTATTGTTGTCATTTTTTGGTGCATTTGGGTTTGTTATTAGGTGAAGGTGTGATAGATTTTGATTATGAGCTCTTTCGTTGTCGCCCAACAATTCCAATGCTTGTTTTTGAGTTTGATATTCTTCACTTCTAAGATAATCTGGTTTTTTTAATGCAAAAAAACAGTAGAAAAACAGACCAATAAGATAAAATAAAGCTGAAAAAGAAAAGACTACGATTACAACCCAGTCTTTGTCAGAGAAAATTGCTGAAACAACTCCAATGATTAATCCAAACGTTCCAAATTTGAACAAAGAGTCAGTTACACTTTTGACTTTTATTGAAGATACTTGATTGAAAACTTTAGCCCACTCCATTTTATCTAAAAGCAATTAATAACTTGTTGAAGAGTTGTTGAATTATCAATTTTTAAAACCAAAGGACCTTTGTATGTGTCTCTTCTTATTTCTATTGTTCCATCTGAATGCTCATATCTAAAAGCGTATCGTATACCACCTATAGTTACCCAAAGTATATTTCCAGTTTTATCATCGTCGCTACCACGAACTTCTATGTGTGTGCCATCGTCTTTTTTTAGAATTATCACTCCGAGTAAACCATAAATTACATCATTTACGTTTGGTGCGTGATGATTGGCTCGTTTGGTAACTCCTTCAAAATATTTTTTCAGAATATCAACTGTCTCAACTTTTACTGCCATAAGTTTTTATTTTTTTAAATGTAATAAATTTTAACGTTTGTAACGATGTTTCTCTAACATTAAGCACAACTTGAATACATAAGCAATCTACCAAAACCCCAACCACAAACCAATGAATATCAGTTGATAAAATATTATTTAAGATTGCCATTTATTGCTGTAAAGAATCAATACCTACAAGCAAACCACTAATCTACCACCTCAAATCCAAACTGCCATACGGTAATCCTCATTTATAGCGAAATAATTGAAAATAAGTCACTTTACTTCAAAAAGGATATCAGTTTTTCGCGAGCAGTCACTAAAAACAACCACCCACTAAACACATTGCTCATAAAAGCATATGGATATAACGCGAGACATTTTCGCGTAAGCGTACTACACCCACAATGCTATAAACGCCTACTGGCTGTAAGGTTACAGAGCGGCTGCCGACAGATGTGTAACAATTAAATCCTACACGCGCTATGTCAAAAATCTGGTTTCTTGAAGATGTAAATGTTTTTAGCGTGTTGTGTCCCCATAAAACAAAGCATTATAGAAAGCGGCATAACTTCTCGCAATACGGGAAGCAGGACTTTATTTACTTTGAGGAGGATGCGGCAAATAAGGTGTACTTGATAGAGAAGGGTAAGGTAAAGCTGGGTTACTATGCAGAGGATGGTAAGGAGGTGGTGCGGGCGATACTTACTAAGGGCGAACTCTTTGGCGAGAAGGCGATACTAGGGGAGGAGTCGCGCAGTGAGTTTGCACAGTCTATAGATGCAAAAACCTCGGTATGCCCCGTGCCGGTGTGCCAG
This sequence comes from Dokdonia sp. PRO95, assembly GCF_000355805.1. NCBI lineage: Bacteria > Pseudomonadati > Bacteroidota > Flavobacteriia > Flavobacteriales > Flavobacteriaceae > Dokdonia > Dokdonia sp. PRO95. The sequence goes on along the minus strand of NZ_CM001837.1, from coordinate 3,052,872 downwards.
ATGCAGGAGTTAATGCGCAATAACCACAGCTTTAGTCTTAAGGTGTATAAATTTCTCGGGATCAGGTTTAAAAAGTTAGAGCGCCGTCTAGACTTGCTACTCTTTAAAGATGCAACCACACGTGTAAAGGAATTTATGACAGAACTAGCCGAAGATTATGGCTACTGCTGCCCAAATACGGGTGATACCGTGATTAAACATCCATACACTCAAAAAGATATCGCAAGTCTCATAGGCACCTCAAGACCTACGCTTAATGCGATTATGAACGAGCTCAAGGCAACGCAGTTTTTAGAATTTTCTCGCAATGAAATTCGCATAAAAGTGGCATAAAATCACCAAATGTAAGCTAGCTTACATTTAAGCAATCTTGATGGTTTTAGTTTTACACTATTAAATAAAAAAAACTATCAATAATGAAAAAGCAACTATTAATGGGATGCTTCGCTCTAGGAGCTATCCTTGTATCGTGTGACTCTGACGACGATACCACCACAAACGCAATCACACCAGAAGCTGGCACGCTAGCAGGAGGTCCTTTTACCTTCTTTGTAGATGGAGCGCCAGATATGGTAACGGGCGTGACACTCACTGGCGAACTAGCGGGAGATGTGACTACTTTTGTAGTGACAGATGACTCTAAAAACATCTTAGGAATCCCACCTACGCTGGAGGCGCTGGAGGGTGTAAACTTTGACGATGCTGGTGTGGGTGCCTGTTACATCTATCACCTTGCGTATCAAGATGGCTTGAGCGGACTAACAACGGGCGAAAATCTTGATGACTTTGCAGGAGATTTTGAGCTCTCTAACTTTCTTGTCGTAAACCGCAACGCGGGACCACTTGCTGCCGAAATCGTGGGAGGGCCTTTTGAGTTTTGTGTAGACGGTACGCCAGATATGGTAAGCGGTTTATCACTTATGGGTGATTCTGTAGGATCTGAGAGAAGCTGGGTGATTACCACAGACACTGGCGAAATTTTAGGATTACCACCTACGCTAGATGCGGTGCAAGGTGTAAACTTTGACGATGCAGGAGCAGGAATCTGCCTTATCTGGTACCTACGCTATGAGCCAGGACTAGAAGGGCTAGAAGTGGGAGCAAATGCAAATGACCTTACGGGAGTTTTTGATCTATCTGAACCTGTAGAAGTAGTACGTAACGAGGCAATCGCTGCCGAAATTACTGGAGGTCCTTTTACCTTTACCGTAGACGGCACACCAGATATGGTAAGCGGGCTAGGTCTTACGGGAGAGAGCGTAGGCGCTTTAAATAGCTGGGTGATCACTACAGATACTGGAGAGATCCTGGGATTACCACCTACACTGGCTGCGGTAGAGGGCGTAAACTTTGATGATGCTGGAACGGGCGTTTGCCTTATCTGGTACCTGCGTTATGAGGAAGGACTTACCGGTCTTATGGTGGGTGCAAATGCAAATGACCTAAGCGGTTGTTTTGACTTATCAGAACCTGTGACGGTTACTCGTAATTAAGTATAAAAAAACGTAAGTTTAATGCGTGTGTACGACTCATCGTACACACGCATTTTTTTATTCCCTATGGCTCAGAAAAAAAGATTTAGTTGGCAAAATATATTGTTCATCATTGTGATTCTCCTGCTTATTATTCCGCAGACGCGGACTCCTATTCAGGTGGCAATAAATAAGGTGAAGGTGGCGATATTTTCTCCGTCCGCTTTCGCGAAAAAGGACCAAACTCAACTCCAGTCTTTTGATTATAAAGTAAGCTCGCTAGAAGGAATCCCAGCCGAAGTAGGCGTAGGGAAGGGCAAAGTCACTTTTATAAGTTACTGGGCAACATGGTGCCCTCCGTGTATTGCCGAACTACCATCTATAGCTGAACTGCATGCAGATTATGGAGATAAGATTACGTTCTTGCTCATCACAAACGAAGATCCTGAAGTAGTCAAAAAGTTTATGACTAAAAGAGAACTAGACCTCCCAGCAGTTTTACCTGCGATGGAAACACCGGAGTTACTTTTTGAACGCTCGATACCTACGAGTTACATCATCGATCAGGAAGGAAATATAGTGGTAAAAGAAACAGGCGCCTCAGACTGGAATAGCGATAGCATAAGAACCATCATAGATAAACTCCTCACCGAAGGTTAATCTTCTATCCGCCAGAATATAAACGGAATTTCCATTTCCTCTGAGGAGATAGTTGCCGTAAGCACATCATCAAAGTAAGAATACCTAATCACCTTAGGAAACTCATTTTCAGGATTTACAGCCGTAAATGACTTGCCATCATTCTCAGTGATTTTAAAAACGGTTGGCGTTTCATTTGGCCCACTTATTTGCAGTTGCCACTCGTTTTTCTTTTGTACAAGTCGCATGCGCTCGTTAAAAACGGTGTCCTCGTCTTCTAAGGTGTAACCATGACCTCGTAGCTCTGTAGCCGTAACCGTTTTCCAGTGTTCAAAGGTCTCACTACCGCCTTTACTATTAGTTCGCTCCCAGTCTCCTAGTAGATAATCAAAAGGTGTGGTTGGTTTTTGTACGGGTGCTTTCTCCTTACAAGCGATACAGCTCACTACTAGACAAGAAATGATAAGAATATGTATGCGCATATAAGCTTATGTTTAGTTGAGAAAACTAGTGGAAATATTATCCGTGTATGGTTTCTGTAACACTTAGATCCTTCATTACTTGCTTTTCAAAATCTAGTAGCTCTTGCCACTTCGCATCTACTTTTGCTCTGTCTCCATACTGGCGTGCAAAGTTTAAGAACATCGTATAGTGTCCAGCCTCGCTTATCATGAGTTTGCGATAAAACTTAGCAAGCTTTTTATCTTCAAGCTCCTCAGACAGTAAGCGGAAACGCTCACAGCTTCTACCTTCAATAAGCGCCGCAACCAGCAAACGGTTGACTAAGCTCTCTACTCTTGATCCTCCTTTTGGGAAAAAGAAACGTAGCTTGTGCACGTAGGCATCCTTGCGCTCACGACCTAGGTGTAATCCTCTTTCTATCATGATATCATGCACCATTTTAAAGTGGCTCATTTCTTCCATGGCAAGATCACTCATCGCAGCAACAAGCTCTGAGTATTCTGGAAAACCTATGATAAAGGAAATCGCACTAGAAGCAGCTTTCTGCTCGCAGTAGGCGTGATCTGTAAGTATTTCTTCTATGTTTTTTTCTACAATATTTACCCAGCGAGGATCTGTAGGTAATTTAAGGTGGAGCATCTGGATAGCTTCTTTATTTTCCATAGCGTGTTTTTTTATAGGTCGAGATCAAATGTTTTCCTGAGGATATCTAGCGCAGGATTGTGTTCTCGTAGTTTATCATATCGTTCTTGAGCAGTATAGGCATATTTGCGCTGTACTTCTTCATTTACCGTAATTCCTAAAGTAATATCATAATTGTTGAGACTACGTTTTAAAAATTCAAGTAGCGGCCCTTGAGCACGTTCTACTTCAATTTTCATCGTCTCGTTAGGATACTCTAATTCAATGGTAGTCCCATTCAATGTCGGCTGATCTGCTTCTAGGTTAGAGGCGATAATACGTTCTCCTTTGGCAAGAAGACGTTTTACATACTCTGCCCAAGCAGCTTGCATTGCAATTTCTGTAAATGGCTCTGTAGGTAGATTTTCTACATCTACTTTTTTGTCAGCTTTCTTTAGCTCTAGCTCCTTTTTGCGCTGTAATCCTTTAAGTGACAACCCAGACACACGATCCTTGCGCAATGATAATTCTGGTACGCTAGGAGTAGTAGGTGAGGCTTGAGGCGTTACAGGAGCAGCTTGCGGTGTTGCTGCTGTGTTCTGTGCAGGAGCTGCATTTTGCGTTTGAGCTTGCGTTGCTTGTGGAGCACTTGTATTTGGTGCAACAGTATTTTCTTGTACAGGTACACTTTGCTGTACAGTAGGCGGCGGAGTAGGAGTACTCGGCGTTTGCGTAACAGCTGCTGCTACTGCTGCTGCATTTGTAGCACTTGGTGCTTGTGTAGCTGAAGTGTTATTTGATACAACTGCCGTTTGCGCTTGTGGCGCTGCGCCAGTCGGTGTATGATCTACTTTATAATAAGAAGGTGGTACTAAGAACGGACCGTCATTTTTTTTTTCTCCATCAAAAGTGATAGAGGCAAGTTGCATGAGGCAAAGTTCTACTAGCAGTCGCTGGTTACGGCTGGTTCTAAATTTAAGATCACAATCATTTGCAATATTGATAGCTTCCATTAAGAAAGCCATATCGGTTTTTTGTGATTGCTCGTAGTATTTCTTCTTAGTTGTATCGCCCACTTCTAATAAATGAATCGTCGGCGGATTTTTACAAACCATTAAGTCTCTAAAATGAGAAGCTAGACCAGCAATGTAGTGATGTCCATCAAAACCACGTGACAAGATATCATTATACTGTACGAGTACCTGTGGTATATCGTTTGCAAGTAAATAATCTGTGGTGGTGAAATAGGTATCGTAGTCAAGAACATTTAAGTTCTCTGTCACTGCTTTTCGCGAAAGCGTTTTACCACTAAAACTCACTACGCGGTCAAAAATGGATAAAGCATCACGCATCGCACCATCTGCTTTTTGAGCAATGATATGTAATGCTTCTTCATCTGCTTCAATACCTTCTTCTTGCGCAATCTGTACAAGGTGCTTGCGAGCATCTGTTACGGTAATACGCTTGAAGTCAAAAATCTGACAACGAGAAAGTATCGTAGGGATGATTTTGTGTTTTTCTGTAGTCGCTAGTATAAAAATAGCGTGCTTAGGAGGTTCTTCTAGTGTTTTAAGAAACGCATTAAAGGCCGCAGCAGAGAGCATGTGCACCTCATCAATAATATACACCTTGTACTTTCCTACCTGTGGCGGGATGCGTACTTGATCTATAAGACTACGTATATCATCTACAGAGTTGTTTGACGCTGCATCAAGCTCAAATACGTTAAAAGCAAAGTCCTCATCTGGACTTGTGTTCTCGTCAGTATTGATTTGCTTTGCAAGAATACGTGCACAAGACGTCTTACCCACACCACGAGGACCACAAAAAAGTAGCGCCTGAGCGAGGTGGTTGTTGCGTATTGCGTTTTCTAAAGTGTTAGTAATAGCCTGTTGCCCAACAACATCTTTAAAAGTGGTGGGACGGTATTTTCGGGCAGATACTATAAAAGGTTCCATACTCACAAATATAAAGGGGTACGTAATATTATGCTAGTGAGTATGGACTCTTTATTGCTTATTTATTAACAGTAAGTGCAGAGAGCTTCTGGTCAATTACATGCACCATAATCTGGTAGCTGTGACTAGCCATTTCATCTTTATTGCTCCATTTTTTTGCGTTGCACATGGCTTTCCTTCGATACGCCATTAATCGCCTCAGTTTTGGCGATGAGTAGAATAGGGATTTCATACTAGAGTGTTTTTGTTTGCAGTTGTAAAATATAATTTTTTTTACAATTACTTAACGATTTCACAATAATAAATGCACAAAATTACGAATGCTGCGATATTTGCTTTTCAATCTCTGCAGCTTCTGCATATAAACTATCGCTAGCACTTCTATCAGTTTTAGATAGTTGGAACGCCTTTTCTAATATCTGTTTGTGTTTTTCCTGAAGTTTTTCTACTTCGCTTTTCTTTTTAAATAATCCGAACATAACTTTTTTTACATAAAGATACGGTTTATAAGAGGTGATTTCAATGAGTTTATGACAGTTTTACAATTCAGTAATGAATTTCTACACTTCGGTAAGTACTACTTTAAAAAAAGAAGCTTTGATATGATATTTACACCATCAAACAAAAAAACAAACATTATGAACACAACAACAGAAAACACAAAGTACGATAGAGCAAGAGCAAGAGTAAGCGAGCTTAAAGAGTTTTATACACACCTAGGGACATACCTCATCTTTGTATGCTTTTTCTTAGTATTAAATTTTTATACCACAGGTTTTTTCTGGGCTATTTTTCCTATCGCAGGTTGGGGAATCGGGATACTTAGTCATGCTGCAAAGACCTTCGGGTGGAATCCTTTCTTCTCAAAAGATTGGGAAAAACGTAAGATAGATGAGTACATTCGTAAAGAGGACTTTAAATAAGATAACATGGAAACACAGAAAGAAAAGTATCAAAGAGCTACAGAACATGTGCAACGTGTTAGAAAATTTTATGGTAAGATTGTCAATGCAATCATTGTCTCGGCAGTGGTAGCAGCCATAAACTACTACGTTAATGAATTTCGCAATCCTTGGATATTGTGGGTAATAGGCTTCTCTTTACTGGGTATCGTTATTGAAGCAATTAAACTATACGGTGTCAACTTTTTTTTAGGCAAAGGTTGGGAGAAAAGGAAAATAGAAGAACACTTAAAAAAAGAAGAACAAGAATCACAGTCTAATACATTATTTAAGAACTAATGGAATCAAATAATAGTAAATATGAACGCGCAAAAAAACGCGTAGAAGAAGAAAAAGGTTTTTATAGACACCTCACGGTTTATATTGTGATTAATATCCTCCTGCAATTATTCTATTCGGGCATGTTTTTTAACTTCGATGTGCTGGGTAATGCCCCGTGGTGGGTACGATATACAACACCTTTTTTCTGGGGATTATCGCTGCTAGTGCATTGGATATATGTTTTTAAAGGCTTTCGATTTTTAACATTTATAAAAAAGTGGGAAGATCGCAAGATTCAAGAGTTTATGAATCAAGAGGAAGAGGAGTTTTCAAACCGCTTTCGCGAAAACAGGAATTCATGATACGTACGCTATTTATCTTACTATTCGTGAGCTTCTACTCAGTGAGCGCGCAACAAAGTTTTGTGGTAGAACATGTAACCTTATTTAATGGCACCGAAATCTTAGCAAATCAATTTGTAAAAGTAGAAAACGGAATCATCAGTGAGGTGTCTTCAAACCCACTTACTGCACAGACTACCATAGACGGCACTGGGAAGTTCTTAATGCCAGCTCTTACTAACTCACATGTACATACATGGGCAGCACCACAACTACAAGAAGCAGCCCAAGCAGGTGTTCTCAATTTGCTAGACATGCACGGCATGGAACCTATGCAAGAGGGAATGATTAATCTACGTGATACGCCTGGCAATGCTAGATTGTATCGCGCAGGATATGCAGCCACTACAGAAGGCGGTCACGGTACACAATACGGTTTTCCTATTCCCACACTTTCGGGGCCAGAAGATGCGCAACAATGGGTAGCAGATCGTGTAGCTGCTGGAGTTGATTATATAAAAATCATTGTAGAACCTTGGAAAGCTACACTTGATAAAGAAACCGTAGCGGTTATTATTAAAGAAGCAAATAAGGCAGATAAAATAGCAGTTGTACATGTATCACGAGCGCAAGATGCTTTTGATGCACTCTCAAGCGGTGCAGATGGTCTTGTACATATTTATAATGATGCGCCTCTCACAGTAGCACAGCTCGATCAACTTAATGAAGATGCAAACTTCTTTGTGATACCTACCATACTTACCACAGTATTGATTCAGCCACTGTACTACAATAAAACTCCTGAAGAAACTGCCGAAATAGAAGCGCGTCTCCTAAAGGAAGTTAAACGCCTATATGATGCAGGAATTCCGATACTAGCAGGTACAGATCCACCTAATGCCAATATTAATATAGGTAGCGATTTGTATAAGGAATTAGCTTTTTTCGCGAAAGCGGGATTACCTAAAGAAGCAGTGCTAGCGAGTGCCACCTCATTACCGGCAGATAAGTTTTCTTTAGAGAACGTGGGATACATCAAAACAGGATTTAAAGCAGATATGTTATTGCTTGATAAATCTCCTGTAGATGATGTGATGAACATAAACTCGATAGCAAATATCTGGAAAGAAGGCGTGCTTATCGCACAAGAATAAAGAATTAGTATTTTTACGTACATCAAAAAAATCATCAAACAACCAACTCATGAACGTACTCATTATAGAAGACGAAAAACCATCTGCAAGACGCCTTAATAGAATGCTTGCCGAAGTAGGAGTTACTGTAAATGAAATGCTGCATTCTGTAAAGGAAGCTGTGGCCTGGTTTAAGACAAATACGCACCCAGATTTGATTTTTCTAGACATTCAACTCTCAGATGGGTTGTCTTTTGAGATTTTTGATCAAGTAGAGGTGAAGAGTGCTATTATTTTTACAACAGCGTTTGATGAATATGCGCTACAAGCTTTTAAACTCAATAGCGTAGATTATTTATTAAAACCAATAGACGACGAAGACTTAGAAAAAGCAGTAAGCAAATACAAGGAGCGCATGCCTAAGTCGCAAGACGTGTCACTCAACTTTGAAGACATCCGAAAGTTGCTAGGTGCAACGCCCGTTGAGCGAGAATATAAAAAGCGTTTTACCACAAAAATAGGACAGCATATAAAAATGATTCCTATAGATGAGATTGAGTGTTTTTATAGTGAAAACAAAGGAACCTACGCAGGTACTGTAGATGGACGTAATTATTTACTTGATACTACGCTGGAGCTACTCGAAAACGATCTAGAGCCTGAGACATTCTTTCGCGTAAGCAGGAAATTTTACGTAAATATCAATGCCATAGCAGATATCATAGCCTACACAAACTCAAGACTAAAAATAAAGCTCAATACGTGGAATGAGCAAGAAATTATTGTGAGCAGAGAGCGTGTAAAAGACTTTAAAACGTGGATTGCCTAATCCTCAAGATTCTCATTAAAAGCACTAGGGAGCATAGTAGGAATTAATCGCACGAGAATAGGAAGTAGTAATCCTCCTCCTGGAAGTAAGAATACAGCGAGTGACGGTATGCTTTTACAAATGTCAAGTAGTTGTTTCTTTACTAGTTTACGTTCTTCTTTAGATAAATCACGGGTAGTAGACTGACCTAGTAAAATTACCAAGTCACGACTCTCTCTTATTTCTCTCACAAGACGTTTGCTATTGCGTGATATAAGATTACCCACAGAAGAAGTCGTCTGACTATAAAAATGCTTTATAGGATTGCTGTACTTAAGATAGGATATCTCTGTGCCGTGTTCTGTCAGGAAAGTTTTTACAGCAAGTACCGCATCTAGATACCCTTTTTCATCAAGTCCCATAATCGTACAGAACTGCATTATGAATTCGCGTTCATGCTTATCGATTTTCTCATCATCCCATAGTGATAGACTACATAAATCTAGAAGGTATTGTTGCTCTAGGGGTTCTGTGATAATCCCGAGGTTAATCTCAGAAACTTCAGTATGCGTGTGCTTTATGAGTTCGTTATAACGTACAGAGCTTTCAAATAGTTTTATAAGGAGCTTGTTATATTCATCTTTACTTTCTTTTTGTTGCAATGCAAGCCATATAGATTCTGTAAGAACAGCCTCTAGGTTTTTTGCATACTCATAAGGATCACCTTGGGTAATGAGGTAGTGATCAAAACTTAGGATGTCTATAAACACTAAAGCATTAGTGATAAGATGGCTAAAACTCTTCTGCAGAGCAGACTCATTAGTCTGCACCCGCTGATGGATAATCTTCTCCACCTTAGAGGAAGCAGATTCATTACCCAATGGGATTTTAATAAAGTACTGTTCCTTTTTGTCTAACAGTTTATAAAATGAAACGATAGCCTCTAGGCAATCTTCTTGCCTAGGATTTGCAATCGTGTCGTAATACGTAAAAGCAAGTGCGTCAAAGAGGTTAATCTTTGTCTTCTCTTGTACCGTCCACTTAAGTTGTGAGGATTCACTATCCAGCAAGGTGTCTAGCGAGTGTCCATAAATAAAACCCTTGGCTCGTAGCGAGTCATAAAATTCACGTTCATCCATAGGGTTCTTAACAAGGTAGTCAAGAAGCCTTGGGAAGTGTTTATTTATCCAGCCTGTAGCAGAAGGATTCATAAGTAATTAACTAGTTGCTAGCGTTCTTTTGAGCTGTGATTTCTGTAATTTTTACAATCACCTCAACAGCTTTCATCATACTCTCCACAGGTACATACTCATATCTCCCATGGAAGTTATGACCTCCAGCAAATATGTTAGGACATGGTAACCCCATAAATGAGAGTTGTGATCCATCTGTACCTCCACGTATAGGTTTAATAAGTGGCTCTATGTCTAATGATTTCATTGCTTCCTCTGCAATATCTACAATGTGCATTACAGGCTCTACTTTCTCCCGCATATTGAAGTACTGATCTTTAATCTCTACAGTCACTACTTCTTTTTCTAGCTGCGCATTAAGCTCATCTGCTAGTTGACTCATCATTTGTTTACGAGCTTCAAAGTGTCCTTTGTCGTGATCTCTTATGATATATTCTAATGTAGTATTGTCAACGCTACCGTTAATATCATATAAGTGAAAGAACCCCTCACGATCAGAAGTATGCTCTGGAGTTTCTAGTCTAGGTAAGCTGTTTATGTAGTCTGTAGCGATGTACATACTATTTACCATTTTACCTTTTGCGTAGCCTGGGTGTACAATTTTACCCTCTATGGTAACCACCGCTCCAGCAGCATTAAAATTCTCATATTCTAGTTCGCCTATCTGGCTACCATCCATCGTATATGCCCATTCTGCACCAAATTTTTCTACATCAAATTTATGTGCACCACGACCTATTTCCTCATCAGGAGTAAAGCCTACGCGTATTTTTCCGTGTTTTACTTGAGGATTTTCAAGCAAGTATTTCATTGCTTCCATAATCTCTGTAATACCCGCCTTGTCATCTGCACCTAGTAGGGTAGTACCATCAGTAGTTACAATAGTTTGCCCTTTATACTGCTTTAAATCATCAAAGTATTCTGGAGATAACACGATATTCTGTTCCTTATTGAGAACAAGATCTCCACCATCATAATTCTCCCAAATCTGCGGTTTTACGTCTTTCCCCGTAAAATCTGGAGTTGTATCAAAGTGCGATATGAAACCAATAACTGGCACATCGTGATCTACATTGCTAGGCAGTGTCGCCATCACATACGCATGCTCATCTATAGTCACCTCACTCATTCCCATTGCTTCTAGTTCATCCTTGAGCTGTCTCGCAAGATCCCACTGGCACTCAGTACTTGGCGTGGTATCACTGTTAGGGTCACTTTCGGTATAGGTAGTTACGTAGCTTATAAATCTTTTAAGAAGTGCGTCTTTATCAATCATAATGGGTGGTTGTGAGTACGCTTTCGCGAAAGCGTAAAAATCATCATTCAGTTCTGCTTCAAAAATACCTCTTTTTGGACTATTTTTGCACCACAGAAACCACCGAAATGTACAAACTCCTCATACGCCCAATTCTCTTTTCCTTTGATCCAGAAAAAGTGCATTATTTTACCTTTAGATGGATAAAGCGATTACATAAATTAGGACTCTCAGGACTTCTTAATCGTATGGGTAAGGTGGAAGACAAGCGACTAGAGCGCAAAGTGCTGGGCCTTACTTTTAAAAACCCCGTAGGACTAGCGGCAGGTTTTGATAAAGATGCAAAGCTTTTTAATGAACTTGGGGACTTAGGATTTGGTTTCATTGAGATAGGTACCGTTACTCCAAAGGCACAAGCAGGAAACCCAAAGCAGCGTCTGTTTCGATTAAAAGAGGATCAAGGTCTCATAAACAGAATGGGCTTCAATAATGGAGGAGTAGCCGAAGCGGTAACTCGATTAAAATCTCGTAAAAACAACAACATTATTATCGGTGGAAACATCGGTAAGAACACCGATACCAAGCCAGAAGATTATACAGCAGACTATCTAACTTGTTTTCACGAATTACATCCTGTAGTAGATTATTTTGTGCTTAATGTAAGTTGCCCTAATGTGTCTAGTCATGCAAAATTGAATGATAAAGACTATCTAGAGGAACTTATAGGAGCAGTGCAGCAAGCAAATAAGAAGTATGAAGTACAACGACCAATTGTTCTTAAAATTGCTCCAGACCTCAATGACCAGCAACTAGATGAGATTGTAGACCTTGTAAAAGAAACAGGTCTAGATGGTGTGATCGCAAGTAATACTTCTGTAAATAGAGAAGGTTTAATAACCACGGACGCTCGCCTTGCAGAAATAGGTAATGGCGGATTAAGCGGTAAGCCAGTTACAGATCGTTCTACACGTGTGATTAAATACCTATCAGATAAGAGTAATAACTCATTCCCAATCATAGGCGTAGGAGGAATTCACTCTGCGCAAGACGCTCTAGATAAACTTGAAGCAGGAGCATCACTTGTACAGCTCTATACAGGGTTTGTATACGAAGGTCCAGGATTGATTAAAGAGATAAATAACGCCATCTTAGCGAAAGGATAGTAAGTTACCATCGTCTAGTAACTACACGCTAATCAATTTTTATCATGAGGAATTCTCATAAACTTATTTTTGCATCCATTGCCGTCATGCTTTTTTCCATGAAACCGGATATTGCAACCTTTATCCCGCAATGGGCAAAGCTTGCTACGGCAGGTCTTTTATTATTGCTAGGCTTTTACTCGATGTGGAAGGAACGACAGTGGTAGGGCTGCTTGTGTCTTGTTTTTTCTTATTTTGCATGGACTAACTAATTAGTATTCCTTTGATAGAATCTCTCATCGCTTTTCTGGCAGCAACTGCTTTGCTTGCGTTTTCGCCAGGGCCAGATAATATCTATGTACTCACGCAGAGTGTTGCAAATGGCAGTAAATCTGGACTTGCAACCACTGCGGGGTTAATATCTGGATGTATTGTACATACTACACTTGTTGCTTTTGGACTATCGGCAGTGATTGCTGCTTCGCCTTTTTTGTTTTTTGCAATTAAAACAGTAGGAGCAATGTACTTGCTTTATCTAGCCTTCAAAGTATACCGTAGCGATGCGTCAATTAATCTCGCAGATGGTGCTCCAAAAAAGTCGTACACGGCGCTTTTTAAACAAGGTGTGATCATGAATATCCTTAACCCTAAGGTGACGATATTCTTCTTAGCATTTTTTCCTGGATTTCTATGGGAGCCAGATGGTAATACGGTGTATCAATTTTATGTGTTAGGATTACTGTTTATGCTTGAATCCTTTGTCATCTTCGGGAGTATCGCACTCGTAGCAGGAAAAATCTCTCATGTACTTCGCACCAATAAGAACGCGGGTATTGTCTTAAAGTGGCTGCAAATTATTGTTTTTATAGGGATTGCTGTTTACATTTTTATAGACGGCTAGTTTTCTAAACGATACACAATCGCTTGCCATGGGCGGAGTGTAAATTCTTTAAAGGTCTTATCATCTATTATTTTATCATTAGAAATCACTTTGATCTTCCTGTTATAGCTTACAGAAAGCGGTAACGAGAACTGTGCTGTATCTTCAGAGAAGTTTAATAGCACTAAGAAACGTTCACTCTCAAGCGTTCTCGTATAGCAATATACTTGCTCATCTTCTGGCTTGATACACTCATAAGCTCCATACACGAGCGCTGGGTACTTTTTACGGACAGCAACAATCTGTTTGAAGTAGGAGAGTACTGAATCCTTTTTATTAAGTTGGTCTTTTGTGTTGACACCTATTTTGTAGTCTTCATTGAGCTTTATCCACGGAGTGCCACTTGTAAAGCCAGCGTTTTTTGTGTGATCCCATTGCATGGGCGTGCGTGCATTTTCTCTAGCAGCATGTTGCTCACTGTCCATAAAAGCGTCAAGATCTCCACCTCTGTTTTTTACGGTCTCATATCTGTTAATGGTATTAATATCGCGATAATCTTCTATGTCTGTAAAGCGTACGTTAGTCATCCCGATCTCATCACCTTGATAAAAGTAAGGAGTACCGCGCATGGTTAATAGAAATGTTTGAAGTAGGGTAGCACTGTTTCTCCAGTGTTCTTGGGTGTCATTACCCCAGCGGCTCACAGTTCTCGGGAAATCATGGTTTGCTAGAAATAAAGATCCCCAGCCAGCTTTTGCAAATGCAGCATCCCAATCACTAAATACTTTTTTAAATTCTGGTAATGAGTAGCCGCCATCACGCATTTTAAAAACCTCTCCAGGAGCACGGTCTAAACTCATCAGGTCAAAGTGAAAGAACATATCCATTTCCTTGCGTTCTTCATGAACAAAGTCCAACGCATCATCAATGCTTATCCCTGGGCCTTCACCTACTGTAAACGCATCGTATTTTGAGATTACCTCCGTATTGAGTTCGTTGAGGTATTCATGCACTTTTGGGCCATTTGCGTAATACGCAATGTATTCATGAGGTTCTTTTGCGTCAATTTCGGGGTAGTTGATGTCTTTACTTATAAAAGGAATCACATCCATACGGAAACCATCAACACCTTTTTTAAACCAGAAGTGCATCATGTCATATATTTCGGCTCTTACTTTTGGGTTCTCCCATTTGAGGTCGGGCTGCTTTACAGCAAAATAATGTAAGTAATAAGCATCCGTTTGCTTGTCGTATTGCCATGCATTTTCTTCTACGTCAAAGTAACTCCATCTTTTTGGAGGTGTTCCTTTTTCGGCTGGCCACCAGTGGAAGTAGTCTCGGTAAGGGTTATCGCGAGAAGTCCTACTTTGTTTAAACCACTCATGCTCGTCACTACAATGATTAACCACGAGATCCATCACTAGTCGGAGTCCTCTAGATTTCATTCCAGAAAGCAACTCGTCAAAATCATCCATAGTGCCAAACTCTGCCATAATCTTGCGGTAATCACGTATGTCATAACCGTTATCATCATTAGGCGAATCATAAATAGGGTTGAGCCAGATAATGTCTACTCCTAGACTAGCAATGTAATCTAGTTTTTCTATGATTCCACGCAAGTCACCTATGCCGTTACCAGTGGTGTCACGATAAGATCTAGGGTAGATTTGGTATACAATTCCTTCTTTCCACCATGTTTGAGTTTGTAGCATCTTTTTCAGCGTTTAGGTTATAACGAAGTTAGTAATAGATACGCTTTCGCGAAAGCGTAACAAACACTACCATCAATCCTTAGAATTATGTAACTTTGACCCCCGAACAGATTTCGGAAAATTCTATGAGCCAAAAAGTACTTCTTACTGCGACAGAGATTAATATTATTCTCAATCGTCTGGCTTGTCAACTCATTGAAAATCATACTGATTTTAATAATACCGTTCTCATTGGGATACAACCACGTGGCGTTTATCTAGCCGAACGTATCAAGAAGTTGCTCACTACAGATTATGGCATTGAGGCTATAAAACTGGGTTACCTAGATATTACGTTTTATCGTGATGATTTTCGCCGTAGCGAGAAAACACTAGAAGCAAATAAAACCAAAATAGACTTTGTAGTAGAGGATAAGAAGGTAGTCTTTATAGACGACGTCTTATATACCGGACGTAGCATAAACGCTGCTCTTACTGCTGTGCAGAGCTTTGGTAGACCAGAAGAGGTGGAGTTATTATGTCTTATAGATAGACGTTTTTCTCGTCACTTACCTATACAACCAGATTATAAAGGACGTCAGGTAGATGCTATAAATGATGAACAAGTGAAGGTATGCTGGGAGGAGAATGATGGAGAAGATACCGTATATCTAGTAAAAAGCTAAGTATTATGAGCGAGTTGAGTGTCAATCATCTGTTAGGAATCAAATATATAAACGAGGCAGATATTGATCTTATTTTTAAAACGGCAGATCACTTTAAAGAAGTGATTAATCGCCCTATTAAAAAAGTGCCATCACTACGTGATATTACTATTGCAAACCTCTTTTTTGAAAATAGCACGCGAACCAAGCTTTCTTTTGAGCTCGCAGAAAAACGTTTAAGTGCAGATGTAATCAACTTCTCTGCAGCAGCATCATCTGTAAAGAAAGGAGAAACACTTATCGATACGGTAAATAATATCTTATCTATGAAGGTAGATATGGTAGTAATGAGGCACCCTAATCCTGGTGCAGGTGTATTTTTATCCAAACACATTAATGCAAGTATTGTAAATGCTGGAGATGGGGCACATGAGCACCCTACTCAGGCATTACTAGATAGTTATTCTATAAGAGAACGTCTAGGTGATGTTGCTGGAAAAAACGTGGTGATTGTAGGTGATATTCTTCACAGCCGTGTTGCGCTATCAAATATATATGCGCTTAAGTTACAAGGAGCAAACGTAAAAGTATGTGGTCCAAAAACACTTTTACCTAAATATATAGAATCACTAGGAGTAGAAGTAGAGCTAGACTTGCGCAAAGCGCTCGAGTGGTGCGATGTGGCAAATATGCTGCGCGTACAAAATGAGCGAATGGATATTAGTTACTTCCCTAGCACAAGAGAATACACCCAGCAATACGGAGTGAATAAAAAGTTACTAGATTCTCTAGATAAGCAAATTGTAATCATGCACCCAGGACCTATAAATCGAGGTGTGGAGATTACGAGTGACGTAGCAGACTCAGAACATGCAATCATCTTAGATCAAGTGCAAAATGGCGTTGCGGTGAGAATGGCGGTAATGTATCTTCTAGCTTCAAAAATTAAAAAATAATGACGGTTACAGAAAAACCTACCTATACTATACTAGCAGATGATCGTACAGATGTGCGTGAATTTGCAGTGCACCTAGAAAACGTAGTGCCTACGCATTACGACCAAAAGAATCTAGTAATTGACTTGCTTAAGTATGAGAATCTTACACTTGAGGATCTTGTGCAATTCTTAAAGCTATCTAACTACCAGCGTGCAGATAAGAAGTCATTTATCTTTGTAAATACAGGGATCAATTATGATGTAGTTCCAGATGAGATGATTGTAGTTCCTACAATTGAGGAGGCTGGAGATATTATAGAAATGGAAGAGATTGAACGCGATCTCGGATTTTAAAACTTTTTATGCCTAGCAATCTACATCTTACCATTTTAGGTTGCTATGCGGCAGCTCCTAGCTCCTTTAAAAATCCCACATCCCAGGTGTTAGACATACGTAATCACCTATTCCTTATAGATTGTGGTGAAGGTACGCAGGTTGCACTACGCCGCAATAAGATTAAATTTTCTCGCATAAAGCACATATTTATATCCCATTTGCATGGGGATCATTTTTTTGGGCTTATGGGTGTCATTACGACCTTTAGTCTGCTCAAAAGAACTGCTCCTCTTACGATATATGGGCCTAAGGGGCTTAAAGAGATTATACTTTTACAATTAAAAATAACACAAGGGTTTACGAGTTATCCATTGCGATTTGTAGAGATTACAAGTAAAGAACCTACGATTATATATGAGGATGAGCAGGTGACGGTTACTACGATACCGCTTAAACATCGTATTTATACAAACGGTTTTTACTTTCAAGAAAAACCTGGTGAACGTAAGCTTGATATAAATGCGTGTCTCAACCTAGAGATAGATAAGGCCTATTATTCAAAAATTAAGCAAGGGGGAGACATTACTTTAGACGATGGGACGCTTATACCTAATGATAAGCTTACCTTTGACCCAGATACTCCTAAAAGCTATGCATATTGTAGTGATACAGCGTATAAAGAATCTGTTGCTACACAAATTAAAGGAGCCACCGTGTTATATCATGAGGCAACTTTTTTAGAAAGTCATTCACATTTATGTAAGCCTACAGGGCATAGTACAGCAGCACAAGCTGCGCAAATTGCTGCAAAAGCAGAGGTGAAGAGCTTAGTATTAGGTCATTATTCTATAAGATATGGAGATCTAAATCTATTTAAAGAAGAAGCTAGGCCCTATTTTGAAAATGTCTTATTGGGAGACGATGGTAAAGAATTCACATTTTAAAGAGTTATGATGGAAGAAGAAATTAAAAAAATAGCAAAGCCAGTACTAGCAAAATTGCAAGAGCATTTTGACATTTTAATACCTCGTAACCTATTTTTAGTAAGTCCTGATACACAGCTCAAAAAAATCCATACTATTTATGGATCTACTTCTGTAAAAGGAAATATCAGTATTACTTTCAAGATATTTATGCTTGAAGATCAATACATATGTGAGTATTTTTTACAAGCAGAAGGGTTTACAGAGCATCGCCGCTACAACATCTACACAGATCGTGTGGAGATGCTAGAGAACTTTGAAGGGCAATTTGCCGCATCAGGGGTAGATGATGAGGATATGGATTATGAAGAGTTTACGCGTATTAGAAAACACAATGATAAGGTGCGTAAATTGCTAATTAAAAAGAGATTTATGAAGAAGTAATGAGTTGCGCTTTCGCGAAAGCGTACTCAATTATATTTCGACGTTTTTGAGGTAAAAATTTAATCTATTTTTACGAATTATGGATTAATTCTAACTTTTATCTTCATTTTGGTCTTCGTACATTTACTGCAATGAACAGAGACTTACACGACTACAGAAAATCATACGAGAAAGGCGAGTTATTACTTGAAAACTCTGCGGCAAACCCTATGGATCAGTTTAAAGCCTGGTTTAAGGAGGTGGAAGAAGCCGGAGGCGTTGCCGAGCCTAATGCAATGACTGTTGCCACCTTAGGTATAGATAATTTTCCAAAATCTAGAATTGTTCTTCTCAAAGAACTAGACGAAGATGGTTTTGTTTTTTACACTAACTATACAAGCGAAAAAGGGGAGAGTATTGCTCACCACAACAAGGTAGGGATTTCTTTTTTCTGGCCTAATCTAGAACGTCAAGTGATTATCAAAGGTGGTATAGAAAAGGTAACTGCAGAGCGAAGTGATGCTTATTTTAATGCACGTCCCAAAGACAGTAAGCTAGGCGCTTGGGTTTCTGATCAAAGTAGTGTGATCGCTGGTAGAGAAGTGCTTGAGGATAAGATGAAAGAACTCAAAGCCGCTTATGAAAACAAGGACATACCACGTCCAGCACACTGGGGTGGTTATATTGTAAAGCCCGTATCTATCGAGTTTTGGCAAGGAAGACCAAGCCGTTTACATGATAGAATACGCTACAGACTTGATAACGGTAAGTGGATTAAAGAAAGACTAGCCTCATAATATGAAAACACTCTACCTCGTAAGACACGCAAAATCAAGTTGGAAATTTGATGTTATAGATCATGAGCGACCGCTTAATGAAAAAGGTTTAAATGATGCACCTGCTATGGCAGCCCATATTGCGGCAGCAATGCCTAAGCCAGATCTTATGATGAGTAGTGATGCGTTAAGAGCAAAAACCACCGCTTTATTTTTTGCACAAGCTTACGGGATAGATGATAAGCACTTAGTACTTGATTATAAAATGTATGATTTTGCAGGTGCAGACCTTGTTGAGGTGATACGTAATGTGAGTGATGAGGTAGATTGCTTGATGGTTTTTGGGCATAATAATGCAATGACTAATGTGGTTAATACGTACGGAAGTAAAACTATAGATAATGTTTCTACAGCAGCGTTTACTGCAATAACTTTTGATATTAATAGCTGGAAAGACCTTAAACAAGGAAAGACGATTTATTACAAAGCTCCTAAAGAATTATAATAATGACGCAAACAGACGAAAATAGATATATAAACCGTGAGTTGAGTTGGTTGCAATTTAACGCAAGGGTGTTACAAGAAGCAGCAGATGAAAATGTGCCACTCATTGAGCGATTTCGTTTTTTAGGTATTTTTTCAAATAACCTTGATGAGTTTTTTAGAGTGCGATATGCTACTGTGCGTAGGATTGTAGATGCTGGAAAAACCGGAAGAAAAGCCTTAGGAGTATATTCTGCCGAAGAGCTACTAGTAAAGATCACAGAGGTAGTTATAGAACAGCAAACAGAAAGTCTTAAAATACTTGCAGATATTTACAATAAGCTCGAAGAGCAAAATATTTACATGCTCAAGGAGAATCAAATTACACTTCCAGAGCATAAGGCCTTTATAAAGGACTTCTTTACAGATCAAGTTTCCCTTGCGGTAGAGACCATAATTTTGAGAGAAGATGTGGAGTTACCACGTATTCAAGATTTAGATGCTTATCTAATGGTTAAGATGGTGCTATCTGATACAAAAAAGCCACTATATGCACTTTTAGAAATACCTAGCACAATAGATCGCTTTGTAGTATTGCCTCAAGTTGATGGTAAGGATTACATCATGATGCTTGATGATATCATAAGGTATAATCTTGATACGATTTTTAGCATTTTTGATTATGACAGTATCACTGCTCATATGATTAAAATAACACGTGATGCAGAACTCGATATAGAATCTGATCTGGGTAAAAGTTTCTTAGAAAAACTCACACGAAGCGTTAAAGGACGTGAAGATGGAGAACCTGTACGATTTGTATTTGATAAAACTATAGAAAAGGAAACGCTACAGTTTCTACTTAATAAATTAGGTATAAAACGTAAGGATAGTATCATACCTGGAGGTCGTTACCACAACCGAAAGGATTATATGAATTTCCCTACATTTAATAGGCAAGAGCTGTATTATCCAAGTGTAAAACCTTTGCCTATACCAGGTATAAGTCTTGAGGATAGTCTGTTTTCGGTTGTAGCCAAAAAAGATTTTTTACAATATACCCCTTACCAGAGCTTCTCTTATACCATCAAGTTTTTGAGAGAAGCAGCACTAGATCCAAAAGTGAGATCTATAAAGATTACAATCTATAGATTGGCAAAATTATCAAGTATTGCAAGTGCTCTTATAAACGCCGCACAAAATGGCAAAGAGGTAACGGTACAAATAGAACTTAGAGCGCGTTTTGACGAGGAATCAAATATGCGATATGCCAAGAAAATGCAGAATGAAGGTGTACGCCTCATTTTTGGTGTACCTGGTCTAAAAGTGCACAGTAAAGTTTGTGTTATTGATAGAGAAGAAGAGGGAAAGATTGTAAGATATGGTTTTATAAGTACTGGAAATTTCAACCACGCTACAGCACGTATTTATACAGACTACACACTCTTTACCGCAAATAAGGAAATATTAAAGGATTTAAATAAACTCTTTAATTTCTTTGATACTAATTATATCGTAAATAAATATAAGCATCTTGTAGTGGCACCACACTATTCTAGAAATAAGATGTATAGGCTTATTGAAGAACAAATAGAAGTTGTAAAAAACGGTGGGACTGGTTTAATACGATTAAAACTTAATAGTATATCTAATTATGAAATCATAGATAAGCTTTATGAGGCAAGTAATGCTGGTGTAAAGATAGAGATGATTGTACGCGGGGTATGCTGCCTTATTCCTGGAGTTCCAGGGATGAGTGAGAATATTAAGATTATTAGTGTTATCGATAAATTTTTAGAGCATACTAGGGTCTATATTTTTGGAGAACCAGGATGGGAAAAAGTATTTATTTCTTCCTCAGACTGGATGAGCCGTAATCTTGATAATAGGGTAGAGGTAACTGTACCTATTTATGATGAGGATGTTAAGAAGGAAATAATAGAGACTCATGACATTGCATGGAGTGACAATGTAAAAGCCCGTGTACTCAATAAAGAGATGGATAACAGATATAAAACAGATGATAAGCCAGTAATAAGATCACAATTTGCTACTTATGATTATTACGTAAATAAACTCTCTAAAGTATAGTGCTTACCATAAAAAAATATGCCGCAATAGATATAGGCTCTAATGCTGTGCGTCTCCTTATCGCAAATATTATTGAACAAGAAGATGGCCCTACATTATTTAAGAAAAATGCTTTAGTCCGTGTACCTATAAGGCTTGGGGAGGATGTGTTTGTAAATGGCGAGATCTCTGTTAAGAATCAAGAGCGCATGGAAGATGCCATGAAAGCTTTTAGATTACTTATGAATGCTCACCAAGTGCTGAAGTATAGAGCTTGTGCTACTAGTGCCATGAGAGATGCTCGTAATGGTTTAGCTTTCGCGAAAGCGTTAAAGAAAAAAACAAATATCACTGTTGATGTTATAGATGGTGAGGAAGAGGCAAAGATTATAGCGGCCACAGATCTTAATAGTTTTATTAAAGAAGACCGGACCTATATCTATGTAGATGTAGGAGGGGGTAGTACTGAAATAACAATTTATCACATGGGCAATGTGATTGCCTCTCGATCCTTCAAGATTGGAACTGTGCGTTTATTAAATGATCTAGTTTCTGTTGAAGATTGGGAAATTTTAGAAAAATGGATTGCTTTAAAATGTGAAAATTATGATCATATAGATCTTATAGGATCTGGTGGGAACATAAATAAGGTATTTAAGTTAAGTGCAAAAAAGCCTGGAAAAACGCTATCATACTTATTTCTTACGCAATTATATAAAGAACTTAAAACGATGACTTACGAGGAGCGTATTGTAAAGCTTTCTCTTAACCCTGATCGTGCAGATGTGATTATACCAGCATTGCGTATTTATTTACAAGCAATGAAATCATCTAAAGCAAAGCAGATTATTGTTCCGAAAATTGGGCTGGCAGATGGGATTATAAAAAGCTTATACCATTCTAATAAATCATGATAATGGTTTGGAGTTTAATGTATATTTTTGTGTAAACTATAGATATACAAAACATTAGATCATGAAAAAATCATTATTTTTATTATTAACGGGACTATCTCTATTATCTTTTTCTTTTATTAACGCTCAGGTTACTTCTGGATTTAAAGCAGGAGTAAACTTTGCAGATGTTACTGGATTGTCTTTTGACAATGATGGTAGCTCTGCTGCAGAGAGAATTGAAAACCAACTTGACGGAAAACGCACAGGTTATTTTGTAGGTTTTCTGGTAGATATTCCTCTCTCTGAGAAGTTAAGTTTTATGCCAGAATTTATCTTTTCTCAACAAGGAAAAAATTTGGAGAGTTTTCGCTTAGATTATTTAAACCTTCCTTTAGGCCTTAAGCTCAATCTAAGTAATTTGTATATAAATGCTGGTCCACAAGTAGGGGTAAAAGTATGGGACCCTAATAAATCAGGTGTTTTTTCAAACTTTGAAGCATCTGCATTTGGTGGGATAGGGTATATTTTTGATTCTAATATTTTTATAGAGGCTAGATATACTTATGGTCTAACAGATGTCTTTCAAGATAATAACAATTTTACTTTTAATAATGCTGGAGAGACTAGGTTTTCAGAATTAGAAGGTAAAAATGCAGTGATTCAACTAGGGATAGGTTATAGACTTTAATGAAAAATGTGTTCGTTATCGGGTATAATTTGTTTTTTATAGTTTATTTGCTTGGTTTTAATATTTTAGTGTAGATAACTGATTTATACAATTTATCTTTATACCCTGAGATTCCCAACGTTATCTCTATTTACTAATGACGAATATCTTTTAATTATGAAAAAAATAGTACTATCTATCATCTTTTTTGCATTTTTATGTAGCACACAGCTTTTTGCTCAGGGCGTACGCTTTGGATTTAAAGCGGGCTTAAGTGTGAGTGAAATAAGTAACCTCGAGTACACTATTGAGAATAATGGTTTAAATGGTGATCCAGCTATTGCGCCTTTTAGTTCTATAGATGACAGCCGCTACGGATTTGCAGTTGCATTTCTTGCAGAGATTCCAGTAAATAATAAATTGAGCTTTCAGCCAGAGTTTGCATTTTCATCTCAAGGAAATAAGTACGAGGGTGTTCGTTATGATTTCTTACAAATCCCTTTAGGATTACGTCTTAACCTTAATAGAGTTTTTCTTATTGCGGGACCACAAGCAGGACTTAAGATTTCATTTTACGAGCAATCAGAAAACTATAAGTCGTTTGACTTTTCTGCTTTTGGAGGTTTAGGATATCACTTTAATGAGAGTGTCTTTATAGAGGCGAGATTTACTAAAGGCTTCTTAGAGGTTTTTGAAGACGATGCAGCAGTACGTTTACCATATACACCAGAAGATGGCGAGCCACAAGCAAATAATAATAGTCTTGTGAATGGTGATAACTTCCTAGTGAATGGGTCGGGTACTAATCAATACATAACATTAAGCATAGGGTACCGTTTATAAACTTACCTTACACATAAATATAAAGCCCAGCTAATTCTCATAGCTGGGCTTTTTTAGTTTATAGAAATAGCTATTACTTTTCTGTTCTTACTGCTATCCTTGTTATGATTAAAACAGGTATCATGATAGTGTATCCTATAAAAAATGGAATTATATACTCAGGGAGGCCTACAATAAGAAATAGTGCAATTAGTAATAATTGAAAACCTAAGCCAAAAGTAGACACTATGGTCATAAGCCAGTTTGGTGTAATAGAACCCTCCTCGGCATTAGGGTCCACCTTATAAATAATAGCGTCAAATGCTCCGTACAAAATCCTGTACGTTTTATATAGAAAGGTAACCGTACTCTGCTGTTCGCCTGGTAAAGCCTTAGGAATACCTATTTCAATAATACGACTAGTAGTGTCGCCATTGAGCTTGCTACGTAATATCACGTAATAGTAATTATATAATGTTCCTTGCAGCTGGATGCATAAAAACGCAAGCACTGTCCAGTATAAACTGGCATTAGTTATAAAACCAATCGTGTAGAGGATTGCAGCGTTTAAAAGTATATCAGATATAGAATCTAGGTATCTTCCCGTATAGGATGGAGTATTTTTTATTCTTGCGAGTTCTCCATCTGCCGCATCAAGAATTGATTTTAAGACTAAGAAAAAAGCAGCTAGAAAGTAATACCCTTCAACTATGCAGGCAATTGCCATTATACCGCTTACTACAAAGGAGTATGTTACTTGAACCGGAGTTGCAGAGGTGTCTTTAAGGGTAAGGGCGATTTGACGAGCAATGCTTCGACCATAATCAGAAAGGTCAACAAATTTGTGGGCTTCAGGTAATTTTGACATAAACTTCTAGGTAATAGCATTTTTAAAAACCTAGAAGGTGCATTTAAAACAGCAATTTATATTGAGTACAAAGATAGGGTATAAGAGGGTTTATTTTGCTTTCGCGAAAGCGTAAATCAACCATTAATCTCGCGTTTTACAAAAGGGTATATAGAAAGCATAAGAAAGAAAATTATACTTACTACAACAGTTATAGATAGAAATCCAAATAAAACATGTAATCCAAAAAGAAGGGTGATAGTGGGCAGTATTACTCCAAATATGACGAGCAAAACAATGAGTATGTATGCCACTGTTATAACTTTAGGAACCTTACGTACAGATTGTGAAGTAAGACTTAATAATTGAGGTAATACCTCTTCAGACAGGTGCATACCAAGTTTTGAAAGAAGTTCTTCACTAAAACCCATGTCTCTGTATCTTAGAGGATCTAGTTGTACTGCATACTTTAAAATTCTCTCTTGGTGGCGTTCATAGACGCGATGGATATCTAGTTCTTCCTTAAACTGATTGTACTTAAAACCAAAATAATGATTCCATCCCATTCCTACTTTGTGTTCCGTCCACTTTTTAAGCATACGAACATCATATTCTTTAGGATTCATATATCCTTTTACACTACTCTTACTAGGGTCATTGAGCAGTAGTGATTTGGTTTCTAGGTAAAGTATTTCTGTTTCTCCGTAGCGATCTTTTTCTTCAATATATTCCAAAGCTAGTTTAGATCTACCTTTGTAGAACTCTTTAACTAAAAAATAATTGAGACTTGAGAATTCCTCGTCAATGTATTCTTTAAGCCCTGGTGTCCATACTGATGATCTTATAAGAATATCTGCAATATCCCTAAAGTAATGAACTTGCTGAGTCAATTTTTGTATTTCTTGAAATAATGAGTCTCCAGAAAATTTAAGACGAGCTGTTTTTGAAAGTATAAAGCCAAGAAGAACGACAACAAGAATAGAACTCAAAAATAAGAGCAATAGAAGTATGTTTTTGAGTTCAGGTAGATGGTCATTTGTAAAAAATAACTCTAAGCTTATCATCATAGTAATGCCTCCGCAAACGCTTATAAACGCCGGGATAAAGGGTGCAACCACTTTGACAAAATTACGCAATTTTATCTAATCTTTTGATTAATAATAGGTTGGGCCTTTATCTCTTGTGGAGACGCAGGAAGCAAATAAACCATTATTATTTGAATTTACAAAATCTTGATTTTGCTCTAGTGTTTTGAGAGTAATTGCAAGTAATTACTCATTTACAAAAGCGACGCTGTGACAAGCAACTACAGCAGCTGTCTCTGTGCGCAAACGGCTTTTACCTAAGGATACGGGAGTGATCCCTTCCTTTAGAGCTAGCTCAATTTCTTTTGTTGAAAAATCTCCTTCTGGACCTATGAGAATAGTGTATGATTCATGAGGCTGTAAGTAATCTTTGAGAGACTCTTTTTTGAGATCTTCACAGTGTGCAATAAAAGTCTTATCCATTCTTTCATGCTTCACAAACTCTGAAAATTGAGTGAGCGGATGCAATTTAGGAAGATGATAATGCAATGATTGCTTCATAGCACTTTGAATAATCTTTATAAAGCGTTCTTCTTTTATAACCTTACGTTCGCTATGATCACAGAGTACTGGTGTAATTTCTGTAATACCTATTTCTGTAGCTTTCTCTAAAAACCACTCAAAGCGATCATTAAGTTTTGTAGGTGCAACAGCTAGATGAAGTTTATAGTCTCTGGGCTCTTGGTAACTATAATTTTCTATTTGTAACCTACATTTGTTAGGATTTTCTTCTGCCACAATTGCATTAAAAAGATATCCTTTTCCGTTAGTTAGCTGTATTGCGTCACCCGTTTTTTTACGTAGTACGCGTATCACGTGCTTACTTTCATCTTTAGGTAACGTATAAGTATCGCTATCTGTTGTTAGTGTTTCACTATAAAATAACTGCATTCTTATATTTTTAATCGTGATTGAGCACTAACACCAAGATCTTGATACGTGTTTTTCTCAGATAGCTGATTGTATTTTAAATAACCTACAATTCCTATCATAGCTGCATTATCTGTGGTGTATTGAAATTTTGGTAAATAAGTACTCCATCCATATTTAGACTCAGATGCTTTTAACGCACTGCGTATCCCACTATTTGCTGAAACGCCACCACCTATGGCAATTTGAGTAATGCCAGTTTCTTTTACAGCTTTTTTGATTTTATCCATTAAAATATTGACAATGGTATGTTGAATAGATGCACAAACATCATCGCGACGATTATCAATAAAGCTTGGATCTGCTAGTTGCTGTTTTTGTACAAAGTACATGATTTGAGTTTTAAGACCACTAAAACTAAAATCTAGGCCGCCTACTTTGGGTTTTGTAAATGGAAAGGCCT
Organism: Dokdonia sp. PRO95; assembly: GCF_000355805.1. NCBI lineage: Bacteria > Pseudomonadati > Bacteroidota > Flavobacteriia > Flavobacteriales > Flavobacteriaceae > Dokdonia > Dokdonia sp. PRO95. The sequence goes on along the minus strand of NZ_CM001837.1, from coordinate 3,025,791 downwards.
TTGGGTCTCCGTCTTGTGCATATTTGTCAATTAACGGTCCCCCAGGATAAGGTAAGCCTAAGATTTTTGCGCTTTTATCAAAAGCTTCGCCTACGGCGTCATCTATAGTTTGCCCTATAACCTCCATGGTAAAGTAGTCATCTACACGTACAATCTGTGTGTGACCTCCAGAGATTGTAACTCCTAGAAAGGGGAATGTAGGTTTATTATAGCCATCTTCATCTATAAAATGGGCTAAAATGTGTGCCTGCATATGATTTACATCAATAAGCGGGATATCTAAACCCATAGCAAAAGACTTAGCAAAAGAGGTGCCTACGAGTAAAGATCCTAATAAGCCCGGACCACTTGTAAAAGCTATAGCGCTTAGCTGATTTTTATCGATATTTGCCTTGCGTAAAGCAGCGGTTACTACGGGAACAATATTTTGTTGATGTGCACGTGAAGCAAGCTCTGGAACTACCCCTCCATATTCTTGATGAATGTCTTGGTTTGCAACAACATTTGAGAGTACCTTGTCGTTGTGTAAAACAGCCGCAGCAGTGTCATCACAAGATGATTCTATTGCGAGAATATAAGTAGAAGAAATTTTATTATTCATAAGGCACGTAAGTTGCAGTAAGTGTACAAAGTTAAAACAATAAGCCCTATCAAGAAATTTAAAAAAATAGCACTTCGCACACTTCTAGTGTTATTCTTGCTTTTTGGGCTCATTCTATTATTGCTTTCTCTTCCCAGCGTTCAAACTCGAATTGCCAAGAGCGTTACAGAGCGTATAAATAATACTTACGGAACCAGTATACAAGTAGATCGTGTAGGTCTCAAATGGAACGGAGATGTTCTTGCAAAAGGTACCTTGATTAAAGATCATAAGCAAGATACTATGATCTACGTAAAAGAGCTTGCTACAAGTCTCTATAGCGTTCAGAAGGCACTTGATAATAATATGGAGCTAGGGGATATTACACTTGAGGGTGTAAATTTTTACCTCACAAAATATAAAGGTGAAGCTACAGATAACTTAACGCTATTCTCACGCCAGTTTGCTACAAATGCTCCAAAATCTGGAAAGGCTTTCATTATGTCTTCAGATAATGTGTCAATTTCTGAAGGAAGATTCATGTATGTAAACGGAGACTTAGAAAACTCTTTAGTACTCGATTATCAAAATCTTTCAACTAATTGGGAAGACTTTTATCTCAATAGCAGTTCTGTAGATGCTCATATTGAGTCACTATCCTTTGACGCCATTAGAGGCTACCAGATAAGGTCCCTAGATGGAACTTTTAATTATGATCCAGATTTAATAACGCTCAAAGATTTTTCACTAACAACAGATTTTTCTAGTATCGAAGGTGATATCAAGTTAGATACTTCAGATGGAGCGCTGGATGATTTTAATACGCTAGTGGAGGTGGAGGCCGCTTTCGCGAAAGCTAAAATATCTACTAATGATATACGTCCATTTTATAGAGAGATTGCTCCAGACATTGATTTAGATATATCTGGGAATGTAACCGGACATCTTAACGACTTTAGAGTGCCGAATCTTAAAGTAACAGGATTAGGAAATTCTGTGATAGAAGGTGATGTTTATTTTGACGGTCTAGTAAGCGGTGATGACTTTAGAATTTCTGGAACGTACAATAATCTTGAGACGAATTATTTTGACTTAAAAAGATTACTACCAGACGTGCTTTCTTCCTTACCACCAGAAATGTCAAAATTAGGCCAAGTTTCTTTTCGTGGTGCAAATACGGTTACACTATCTACAGTGGTCACAGATGGTAATCTCACAACAAATCTGGGAGATGTCTCTCTTGATCTATTACTTAAAGGATTGAGAGATGCGGATAATGCGGGCTATGAGGGTAATGTAAAATTTGACAACTTTAACCTAGGTAAACTGCTAGACGATAATAGGCTTGGGGAGACCACCTTTGATATGGATGTTGAGGGAAAAGGGTTTATACAAGAAAACATTAATACAAAGCTCTCGGGAAGTATTAAAAGCATAGGTTACAATAACTATTTATATAAAAACATCACAGTCTTTGGAAATCTTAAAGCGCCAGTTTTTGATGGAGAATTGTTGCTTGATGATCCTAATGCAAAAGCAAAACTTAATGGGTTAATAGATATCTCAAAAGAGTTTAATAGTTATGATCTAGAGGCTCAAATTGATTATGCAGATCTTAAAATGCTCAATTTTATCAATGATAGCATTTCTATCCTTAAGGGTAATGTAATTATTGATATGAAGGGAACTAATGTAGAAGATGTATATGGAAGAATATCTTTTGCAGACGCTAGTTATCAAAACAAGAATAATACCTATAGCTTCAAAGATTTTGAAATTACATCAAAATTTGACGCTAAGAAAGTGCGTACAATTGATATCAACTCTACTGAGATTATAAGTGGTGAGGTGCGTGGTGTTTTTAAATTTAATGAAGTAGTTCCTTTATTTAAAAATGCCATAGGGAGTTTATATACAAATTACCAGCCCGAGGTACTGACCGAAGACCAGTTTATGGACTTTGAGTTTACTATCTTTAATAAGATAGTTGCCATATTTGTTCCTGAGTTGGATTTTGAACCAGAGACTATCATAAGGGGGAGCGTGGTAGCAAATGATTCTGAATTTAAACTTACTTTCAAGTCACCTAAGATTGACGCCTTTGGCTACATGGCAGAAGATATCGAGGTCCGTGTAGATAACAAGAACCCTTTATTTAATACGTACGTAGCTGCAGATAGTGTAAATGCAGGTTTCTATGCTGTGTCAGATTTTAATCTCATCAATGTAACATTAAAAGATACTCTATTTATGAGGTCAGAATTTACGGGTGGTAAACGTAATGATGACTCGTTTGATCTTTCTTTATATCACACCATTAATGCAGAAGGAAACTCAGTTTTAGGATTTAAAAAATCAAAGATTATTTTTAAGGATAACCCTTGGTATATCAACGAGCAAAATGATAGAAAGAACAGCGTAGTTTTTGATAATAATTTCAAAGATATTGATATTAATACCTTGGCATTGAGCCATAAAGATGAACGCATTGATCTTAAAGGACAGCTTAGAGATAGTACCTTCAAGGATATCAAAGCAAATTTTAAAAATGTAGACCTAGCTAAGGTAACGCCAGATCTTGATAGTCTTGATTTAGGAGGTCGTATCAATGGTAAACTAGATATTCTACAAAAGAATGGTGCTTATTTCCCTAATACTTCTCTCGCTATTAATGATTTTTCGGTAAATGGTACAAACTTGGGACAACTAGATCTAAATGTTACAGGTAATGCAACATTATCAAAGTATGATATCAAGTCAAAGTTAGAGCGTGACGGTCTCCGTTCCTTAACAGCAGATGGTAGTATAGACGCATCTGGTAAGGTTCCTTATATCGATATGGATGTAGGTCTTAAAGAATTAGATCTTAGTCCATTTAATCCTATGGGTAAGGGAGTCATAGATCAAATAAGAGGACTGGCGAGTGGAGAAGCTAAAGTAATAGGAGATTATAGAAATCCTGACATCAATGGGAATCTTACACTCGAAAATGCAGGAATCGCCATTCCTTATTTAAATGTAAATTACGATTTCAAAGGCATTTCAAATGTCAAACTAAATAAGCAACAATTCATTTTTGAAGCAATACAACTTGAAGATGTCAAGTATAATACCTTAGGAGCACTTAATGGTTCTATAAGTCACAAATCCTTTAGTGACTGGAAACTTGATCTTGGAATTTCGGCAAATAGAATTGCAGTATTGGATACAGAAGAAGATATAGAATCTTTATATTATGGTACGGCATTTCTAGAAGGAGAGGCCTTTATAAAAGGACCTACAGATAACTTGGTTATTGATGTTTTTGGAGAGACTGCGAGAGGAACTACTTTTAAAATACCTATAGATGACTCTGAGGCTCTAGGTGACAACTCCTACATTAAGTTCTTAAGTCCAGAAGAAAAAGAAGCGCGCATTAATGGCGTACAAGTTATTACAGAGGCTGTAAAGGGACTTTCTGTAAACTTTGATCTTGATATAGATCCAGATGCAGAAGTAGAGGTTGTGGTTGATAAAGCAAACGGCAGTACTTTGAGAGGTAGAGGAGTAGGAACACTCTTAATACAACTCGATACTAACGGCAAGTTTATAATGAACGGGGATTTTATTGCTACCGAAGGAGTCTTTAATTTTAGGTACGGTGGTTTTATTACAAAAGACTTTGTTTTGCAGCAAGATGCAAACATACGTTGGGATGGTGATCCAGCAAAAGCACTCTTAGATGTAAGCGCAATTTACAGAACGCAAGCAAATCCAGGAACGTTACTGCAAACATCTACAGTAAATAGAAAGATTCCTGTTAATGTAGTCATCAATTTAGATGGAGAGCTCCTCAAGCCAGATATTACCTTTGATATAGAATTTCCTGGAGCTGGTAGTACTGTGGTATCAGAGTTAGAGTTTTTATTACAAGATAGAAATGCCAAGGAACTTAATGCGATATCTCTAGTATCTCAAGGAGCCTTTTTAAGTTCAGCAGATATTAATACGGCTTCTGCTGCGGTAAATAACTTACTTGAGACTACGTCATCTATTCTATCAGGGATACTTTTTAATGATGACGACAGTATTTTTGACGTAGGTATAGATCTTGTACAAGCAGATCGTGATCCTACACTGGATGTCCAGTCTGCTGGTAGAGTGGGAGTGACATTGTCTACACAGATTACAAACCGTGTCCTCATAAATGGTAAAGTAGGAGTTCCTACGGGCGGTGTGAGTGAGAGTGTGATTGTAGGAGATGTAGAAATTGACTTTCTCTTAAATGAAGATGGTACACTTCGCGCCAAAGTTTTCAACCGCCAGACAGATATTCAATTTATAGGTGAGACAGAAGGATACACACAAGGAGTGGGATTATCGTATGCGGTAGATTTCAATACCTTCAAAGAACTTCTTCGAAAAATCTTTAAAGGCAAAATCAAAGAAGCTGTTGAGCAGGCTAAAGGTGAAAAGGACGTGCCTAAAAAAATTGCTCCAGACGGAGTACAGTTTAATCGCTAAATAGACTTTTTTTACGCTTTCGCGAAAGCGTATTTTTCATATTCTCCTTCTATTTTCTTCATTTTTTCTTCCAAATTCTCAGAATCTGAAAAAACTTTTCAAACGAAAACGTTTGAAATTGACAATGTCGCAAAATACCCTCTAATTCCTTGATATTTCTAGGGTAAGTTTCCTAAATTTAATTTTTATTGGCTCTTATATGACAAAAAAAATAAACAAAATCGCAGTGATGACCTCGGGGGGAGATGCTCCTGGGATGAATGCCGCTGTGCGTTCTGTAGTGCGTACTTGCGCCTACCATAATATAGATTGTGTAGGTATTTACAGAGGGTATGACGGAATGATTGAAGGTGACTTTATTCCTCTTGATGCTAGAAGCGTTCGAGGGATTATCAATAAAGGAGGAACCTTTTTAAAATCTGCAAGATGTCAACGCTTTAGAACAAAAGATGGTAGGCAGATTGCACATAATGAAATGGTAAAAGCAGGTGTAGATGCACTCGTAGTTATAGGTGGTGACGGTACATTTACTGGAGCGCTTCATTTCAGTGAAGAGTTTAATTTTCCAGTGATAGGAATTCCTGGTACTATAGATAATGATATTTCTGGTACAGATCGCACATTAGGTTATGATACAGCACTTAATACTGCTGTAGATGCGATAGATAAAATACGTGATACTGCACACTCACATGACAGACTCTTTTTTGTAGAAGTGATGGGCCGTGATGTAGGTCACATTGCTCTTAATGCTGGAGTAGGTGCTGGTGCTGAAGAGATCTTAATACCAGAAGAGGATATGGGTATAGAACGACTAGTAGAGTCACTACAGCGTTCTAAAATATCTGGAAAATCATCAAGTATCGTTGTCGTAGCCGAAGGTGATAAAATAGGAAAGTCTGTTTTTGAACTTAAAGACTACGTAGATGAGAATATGGAAGGCTATGATGTACGAGTTTCTGTACTAGGGCATATGCAGCGAGGAGGATCGCCTACATGCTATGACCGTGTGCTAGCTAGCCGTATGGGAGTAAAAGCTGTAGAAAGCCTTATAGAAGGTAAAAGCAATTTTATGGTAGGTACCATACATGATAAAATGACACTCACACCGCTAGAACAAGCAATTAAAGGTGAGAGTAAAATAAATAAAGAATTAATCCGTGTGTCTGAGATAATGACCACATAATAATAGAGAAGAACAATGGCAAATTTAAAATTAGGAATAAACGGTTTTGGACGTATTGGACGTATCGTATTTAGAGCGACAGTAAAGCGTGATAATGTAGATGTAGTAGCAATAAACGATCTACTGGATGTAGATCACCTAGCATACCTTCTTAAATATGACTCTGTACACGGACGTTTTGATGGAACTGTAGAGGTAAAAGATGGACACCTTGTTGTAGATGGTAAAACTATACGTGTTACTGCAGAGCGTGATCCTAAAAATCTTAAGTGGGATGAAGCTGGAGCAGACGTTGTGGCAGAGTGTACAGGTATCTTTACAACTCTAGAAACGGCAAATTACCATATAGAAGGAGGAGCAAAGAAAGTTGTAATATCTGCGCCTTCTAAAGATGCACCTATGTTTGTAATGGGAGTAAATGACGCAGATCTTACTGCAGAGCACACCGTGGTGTCTAACGCTTCTTGTACTACAAACTGTCTAGCACCTATGGCAAAAGTTATAGAAGATAACTTTGGACTTGAAGAGGCGCTTATGACTACAATACACGCAGGTACTTCTACACAGTTTGTAGTAGACGCACCTAGCCGTAAGAACTACCGTCTAGGCCGTAGTGCTTTAAATAACATTATACCTACATCTACAGGAGCTGCAAAAGCAGTGGGGAAAGTATTACCAGCAGTAGATGGAAAACTTACAGGGATGGCTTTCCGTGTACCTACGGCAGATGTATCTGTAGTAGACTTAACTGTGAAGACTTCAAAAGCAACTTCTGTAGAGGCTATCAAAAAAGCATTTAAAGATGCTGCCGAAGGTTCTATGAAAGGTGTGGTAGGCTATACTGAAGATGCTGTAGTATCTCAAGATTTTGTAAGCGAGACACGTACTTCTGTATTTGATGCAGATAGTGCAATAGAGTTAAACCCAACATTCTTTAAGCTTGTGTCTTGGTATGATAACGAGTTTGGATATTCTAATAAACTAGTTGACCTTGCAGAAAAAGTAAATACACTTTAAGATGCATTAATGCGCTTTTGTAGTAATATATACTTAGCTGCTCTTAAATAGGAGGTAGGTGTATATTGCTATAAAAGCGTTTTTATATTATTTTTCTTCATACACGTATTATATGATTTTAGTAGTAGATAGCGGTTCGACAAAAACAGATTGGATTGCGCTAACTGATGATGGTAAAAGTCTTTTTCAAACACAAACTTTAGGATTAAATCCTCAAGTTTTATCTCGAGAAATTTTAAGAGAACGTATTGTAAACAACTTTGAGCTTTATAAACATAGAAAAGATGTGAAAGCACTTTACTTCTATGGTGCTGGTTGTGGTACAGAGCGCCCTCGTATTTTAATGAGAAGTGTTTTTGATGAGATATTTACTCAGGCTACTGATATTGTTCTTAAAGAAGATACGTATGCAGCATTATATGCTACAGCCACAGAGGGAGAGAGAAGTATTGTTTCTATCTTAGGTACAGGGTCAAACTGTAGTTACTTTGATGGTACAGACATCATTCAGAAAGTAGTTTCTCTGGGTTATGTAGTAATGGATGATGCGAGTGGTAATTATTTTGGACGTCAACTTATACGTGATTATAAGTTCGGGAAAATACCGGCTGCACTAGCCCAAAAATTTGAGTCAGAATATGACTTAAGTTCGGAAAACATAAAGAATCACCTTTATAAAAATCCTAATCCTAATACATATCTAGCAACCTTTGCACGTTTCATTATTGAAAATAAAGATGAGGAGTATTGCCAAGGAGTTATAAAGGAAGGGCTTTCTGTATTTGTAGAACATCAGATTGTTCTCCAGTTTCCAGACGCAAAAGAAATACCTATTCATTTTGTAGGTTCTATAGGCTTTTATTTACAAGCCGAACTTAAGGAAGTATTAGGTAGTTTTGGACTTACTGCTGGTAAGATTCTTAAACGACCTATAGATGGCCTTGTTGCGCATCATAAAGAACACATACTTGCCAAGTAGCAACACTATTAATTATAAAAAGAAAACTACTGGAGTAGATTAAGTTTTAATAGGGTTATACTGAGAATTATAACCCATAAAACAACACGTATCCAGTTTTTTGAAACAAGTGACCTAAGATCTCCATCTGTGTGAGTATTTTGGGTCACTTTTTTATGTAACGGTACAAATATAAGTGCAGTGGTAACCCAGGTAGATAATACAAAGACTAGATAAATAGTCCCTATCGTATATGAACCACCAGTAAATACATTATAAACGGCTAGTAAAAGTTGTACAACCATAAGCGGCCCTACTATTACAGCAATCTTACCCGTATAATTGTTATGCCAACTTACAAGATTATCACGATCATAAAATAAGAAGCTAGGGTATATTATGAGTTGTACGATTAGAATAAGTACGACAATAGCTGCGTCTACTGCAAGACCTACAAGGCTTAGCAAATCTATCATAATACTATCCAGAATGTTTTAGCTCTATTAAAAATCTTTTCTATAAGTTCTTCTGCGTTTGTGTAGTTTGTGCTCATAGTTTTTCCACAGTTGCTGGATGGCTTTGTTTTCTTCTAGCTCAGGGTTTGTCTCAACTTGAGTGATACCTCTCTTGTTAAAAAGCTCTTGCATTTTTTGGAAGATTACCGCAGTAACTCCTTTGTTTTGGTATTCTGGATCAATACCTATGAGATAGAACGCAGCAGTATCATTTCGCTTTTTCGCTTTAAGCAAGTGATAAAACCCAAAAGGGAACAAGCTACCATTAGCTTTTTTTAGGGCTTCATTAAAGGATGGCATTGTAATCGCAAATGCCACTAACTTCCCATCTTTATCTTGCACACATTTAATAAAATCTGGATGTATGTACTTGATGTATTTTTCCTTGTAATGATCAATCTGGTACTGCTGTATGGGTACAAACGTACTTAGCTTGTCATAGGTTTTGTTAAGCAAGCCAAACATTTCATTTACATAAGGTTTTACATCTGCAGAGGTTTTAAATTCTAGCGGACTAAGCTCATAGCGTTTAGCAATAATATCTGCAAATTTCTTAACTTTTGGGTTTTGTTTTTCTGGTGGGTCAATCTGTATTTTAAACTCTACCCACTCGGCAGCTTTCTCAAATCCTAATTGTTCAAAGTGATCTTTATAATATGGGAAATTGTACCAAGTAATCATGGTATTCATATACTCATAACCCTCTACAAGTAATCCTGCTTTTTCCATGTTTGAAAACCCTACAGGTCCCTCAATAAACTCGAGGTTATTTTCTTTTCCTATTTCTGTAACCTTGGCAAGAAGTGCCTTTGTAACTTCTATATCGTCAATGGCGTCAAACCAACCAAAACGCATTTTAGGTTTTCCTTGTTCTTTTATTTCAATGGCATTAATGATTGCGCATATTCTTCCCACTACTTTCTCTTTTCCATTTTCCGCTTTCGCGAAAGCAAGAAAATAACGAGCCGTAGCATTTTTAAAAACTGGATTTTTTGCGGGATCCATACTATCTAGCTCATCGGCCACGATAGGAGGAACCCATTTAGGTTCATTTTTATAAAGGGAAAATGGGAACTTAACAAATTGTTTAAGTTCTCTAGGGGTTGTCATTTCCTTAAGGGTAATCATTGATTGCATTTAGGGGAGTTAGTTTGTATCGTTGCTTTGACCATCTGGATCTACAGCATCTTTACGTTTCTTTTTATTTATGCGTTTTGCTTGTCTCTTAGATGAACTGTTCTTGTCATCTGCCGCATTTTTATCCTTTATGATTTCGTCTTTTTCGTGTAAGTCTAATCGGTATGAAACCCCTGCAGATACGTTCCATCTAGATGGAGTATCCTTGAAGTTTACAAGACCACCTAAGTCTACTTGAAGATTTTTTGTAATTAAATATGCCGCACCACCTCTTACAATATAGTCGGAATATAAATCACCATCTATAAGCTGATACTCTGCAAAACCTGCAAATTTCTCATTAAACGAGTGTGTGAGCGTAGTAATCCATGAGGTAGTAGGAAAGTTAGTACCTACTCTGTCTAAGATTATGTTATTTACCCATACCCAACGTCCCCAGTTGTGCTGTAGTACTAAAGCAATATTTGGGCTAATACCGTCTTCTCTTACTGTATTAAACTGACTATTTGTAAAATCAAAAACACCGGCGGCATAAACACTTACAGCTGGAATTAGTGTCTTCCACTTAAAACGATTATTAGCATGATAACTGTATAGATTTACCTCGTCTTGAGCATATTTATAAGGATCATATACTAGGTATTTTGCTCCTATTTGTACAGTTTCTAATCCAGAAATAGGGTCTAATGGTGCAGAGCCAGAAGTAAAGGAAACTTCGTTACGTTGATAACGCATAAGTCCATTTAATTCTAGATTTTCAAAAAACAAGCCATATCTTAAATTAAGATTATAGCCTATAATATCTGTATCCGTTTCCAACAAGGAGTGGGTATCGTTACCTATATCAAAGCCTGTCTCTACTTGTAGAACACGAGTACCTACGCTAAAAGCACCTTGAGATTCTCCAGGTCTGTTTGAATTGATTGTCTCTGTATATTGAGCTATTGCTGAAGTAACAACTGCAAAGTATATAAAGACTGAGGTGAAAAAACGCAAAGTATGCATAAGTTTGTAGGTTAGTATATCAAATATAGGAGATTTTATCTTTTTTTTAAGCTTATACCGGCTATTGTTGCGATTCATAATTACTAATTTTGTTTAAAAGCTATATTTATGCTCTTAGTTGCAGAAATTCCTAGTTTCCTAAAAAACTTAGCCATCATCTTGATGGTTTATTTTGGGTTGCGTTTCTTAGGTAAATTACTTTGGCCTTATCTGGTAAAATATATTACTAAAAAAGCAGGACAGAAAATGGAAAATGCTTTTAAAGGTTTCCAGCAACAAGCACAACAGGCACAAAGACCTACAGCTCAAACTAAAGATGTGCCTAAAAAGGCGTCAAAAGTGGTAGGAGAATATGTAGACTATGAAGAATTAGACTAGTTCTTTTATTTTTACCTTTCCAATAAATTACGTTCCAATTTTTAAATTCTAGTTCGGTTTCAAGATTGTAAGGACTTATCTTCGCGCTATGTCTACACTTGTTCAAATAAACGTACTTCCACACCAAGCAGAAGATGATGATTACATCGCAGAAGTTGCCTTTAAAAAAGCGCGACTTAGAGCAGATGATGTAAGAGAATGGGATATACGCAAGCGATCTATAGATGCTCGCAAATCTCCAGTTAAAGTCTCACTACAAATAGAATTCTGGAAACATGGAGAAGAGCGTCCACAGATTCCTCCTTTTGTACCCCAAGATGTTTCAAACGCAAAAGAAATAGCGATTATAGGTGCTGGTCCTGCGGGATTATATGCCGCATTACGCGCTGTAGAAGGCGGACTTAAACCTATTGTTTTTGAAAGAGGAAAAGACGTGCGTGCTAGAAGACGCGATCTAGCAGCGATTAATAAAGAACATATTGTAAATCCAGACTCCAACTATTGTTTTGGAGAAGGAGGAGCAGGAACATATTCTGACGGGAAGTTATATACACGTTCAAAAAAGCGAGGTAATGTACTTAAAGCCCTTGAGTGGTTTGTACATTTTGGTGCAGTAGAAGATATTTTGGTAGACGCACACCCACATATAGGTACTAATAAATTGCCTAAAATCATTACTGCGATGCGTGAAGCCATCATCCAGTATGGAGGAGAGGTGAGATTTGATACAAAACTTACAGACCTCAAAATTGAAGATAGTGCCATTAAAGCAATACAGATAAATGATACCGATTGGCTCAATTTCGATAACGTAATCCTTGCCACTGGGCATTCTGCTCGTGATATATTTTACTTACTTCATAAACGTAACATTAAGATAGAGGCAAAGCCGTTTGCAATAGGTGTGCGTATTGAGCACCAGCAGGAGCTTATAGACGATATACAGTATCACTCAGATGGTGATAATCCATATTTACCACCAGCTTCCTATAGCTTAGTACAACAGGTTGATGGGTTAGGAGTTTACTCTTTCTGTATGTGTCCTGGAGGGATTATAGCTCCATGTGCGACAGATCAAGAAGAGATTGTAACCAACGGATGGAGTCCTTCTAAGCGTGATAATCCGTATGCCAACTCCGGAATTGTGGTTAGTGTAACTCCAGAAGATTTGCCTAATTACAAAGAAGGAGACCCCTTTGTATGTTTAGACTTTCAAAAGTCGGTAGAGCGTGCATGTTGGGAAGCGGCAGGTAAAACTCAAGCTGCTCCTGCACAACGCATGCGAGATTTTATTGACGGTCGTGTGTCAAAAAACTTTCCTAAAACCTCTTACCAGCCAGGAATTGTAGCAGTAGATCTTAATAAAGTGCTTCCAGATTTAATAGCCAAACGATTAAAGAAAGCGTTCTTAAGTTTTGGTAGAAAAATGAAAGGTTATCTCACTAATGATGCGGTTATACACGCTCCAGAAAGCCGTACTTCATCTCCTGTTTCTATTCCACGAGATTGGGAAACTCTTGAACACGTAGAGATTAAAGGATTGTATCCTTGTGGTGAAGGTGCTGGATATGCCGGAGGGATTATCTCGGCGGCAATTGACGGTATAAACTGTGTAGATAAAATTGTCGCAAAACAAGAAGCACAACTGTAAGCTACTCAAAATCTTGTTGACAAGTAAATTATAAAATCATCACTTAATTGTTACTTCTGGTTGTGATACCACAATTGAAACTGCTATTTTTACGTAGTGAATGAGAATGTAAAAATTATTGAGTGTCCTCGTGACGCGATGCAAGGTATAAAAGATTGGATTCCTACAGAGTCTAAGGTTCAATATATACAATCGTTATTACGCTGTGGTTTTGACACCATAGACGTAGGTAGTTTTGTGTCGCCAAAGGCGATTCCTCAAATGAAGGATTCTGCAGAGGTTTTACACAGTCTTGATTTATCAAAAACCGATAGTAAATTACTTTCTATTGTGGCAAACTTGCGCGGAGCACAAGATGCCGTGCAGCATGAAATGGTAGATTATCTTGGTTATCCATTTTCTATCTCAGAGAATTTTCAAATGCGTAACACGCATAAAACTATCGCTCAATCTGTAGATTTACTCAAGGATATTATAGAACTCGCTGATTCAAAGGATAAAGAGCTAGTCGTTTATATCTCTATGGGATTTGGTAATCCATACGGTGATCCATGGAATGTGGATATCGTAGGGGAGTGGGCAGAGAAGCTCAGCAGTATGGGAGTAAAAATACTTTCCTTATCAGATACGGTAGGTACCTCAGATGCAGAGACGATAGATTATCTATTCTCTAATCTTATAAAGCGCTATCCAAAAGTTGAATTTGGAGCTCATTTACACACAACGCCTACCACTTGGCACGAGAAAGTAGATGCAGCTTATAAAGCGGGTTGCCGTAGATTTGACGGTGCGATTCAAGGTTTTGGTGGTTGCCCAATGGCGGCAGACGATCTTACAGGTAACATGCCTACAGAGAAACTCGTTTCTTATTTTGCCTCCGTTAAGGCAGATGATAATGTGAATGCAATGAGTTTTGAAAGTAGCTACAACGAAGCTTTAAAAATCTTTCAGAAATATCACTAGGAGTATTTTTCTTATTACGCTTTCGCGAAAGCGTACCTCAACAACTTATTATCTTATATAACTAGTAGTCCCGCTTCTCGCAGACTTAGCATCGCCTTAGAATACCAGAATAACTCAAAATTTTCTTGCGTTTCCTCATACGAAGTTTTGAGAGCGGCGTAAGTCGGTAATTTATCTTGATGTGGACTCGCCATTTCTAGCATGTCGATTAGCCAAAGTGCATCTTGAGTATCTACCGTAATTTGTGTAGTTCCTGTTTGATCTTGAAACGTAAGCTCTGTTAGTTCGCGTTTTTTCTTCTTAAATGTCTTTTGCATAGGAGGAAAGCCCAGCCACAGTATTCTAGAGGTAGATTTTGTATTAAATTGTAATTCGTCTTGAAGACTATCCTCTATCACATGTGGATGAATCGTTGTGCGAGGAACCTCAAAGTCAAACCATTCTTGCAAGCCCTCATCAAATCCAATCCCATGCATGTAGTTGAAGAGAGATTTCTTGAGACCGTAGCTGAATTTGCTATGGTCTATTCCAGTTTTATCACTAAAGTCTACATCATTGTTTGCAAAGGTAATCTCGTTATAATGTGGAGTTACTCCGTAGCTCTCCGGGTCTTTGCCTACAGGGCTGTGCGTGGTAAGGGCAAATTGATGCCAGAAGCCAGATTGTATAATGCCCAGCTCAAAAAGCTGGCGTACCATCTCAAGACTATCTATCGTTTCTTGCTCCGTTTGAGTAGGATATCCATACATCAAGTAGGAGTGCACCATAATATCTGCTTCGGTAAAATTGAGTGTAACTTGAGCAACTTGTGCAACAGTCACTCCTTTATCAATAAGCTTCAATAGTCTATCTGAAGCGACTTCTAGTCCGCCAGAAACGGCAATACAACCAGAGGCTTTGAGAAGTCTACATAAATCTTTAGTAAAGTTTTTCTCAAACCTGATGTTTGTCCACCAGGTGACAACTAGCTTTCGCTTGATGATTTCAAGCGCAAGCGCTTTCATCAACGCTGGTGGTGCCGCTTCATCTACAAAGTGGAAACCAGTTTCTCCTGTTTGCTCAATCAGTATTTCCATACGATCTACCAGAATACTCGCAGCGATGGGCTCGTAGATTTTTATATAATCTAACGAAATATCACAAAAGGTACATTTTCCCCAATAGCAACCATGCGCCATGGTAAGCTTATTCCAGCGACCATCACTCCACAAACTGTGCATAGGGTTTGCAATCTCAATCACAGAGACATACTGATCAAGCAATAAATCTGAATAATCTGGAGTTCCTAAGTACGCCTGTTTATAGTCTTGACGGAGCGTATTATTTTTATAAGTAACCTCACCATTTTCAAGAATGAATGTGCGCTTATAGGTAGGGTTTTCCACGTTTTGCACAACATCTTCCACGAGAAGTTCTACTGGGAGTTCTCCATCATCTAGCGTGATATAATCTACAAATTCAAAGACTCTCGTGTCTGTTAATTCTCGTAGTTCTGTGTTAGGAAAACCACCTCCCATAGCTACTTTGACTGTTGGGTAGTGTTCTTTAATCCACTGCCCACATCTAAAAGCGCTGTATAAATTTCCAGGGAATGGAACGGAGAGTAACACTAGTTTTGGTACGCTTTCGCGAAAGCGTGCTTCTAAAATATCAATAGTAATCTCATCTACAATAGTGAGGTCATCTTGTAGCGAGGTGTATAACTCATCAAAAGAGTTTGCGCTTTGACCTAAACGCTCTGCATAGCGACTAAATCCAAAATTAGGATCAATACATTCCACAATAAAATCTGAGAGATCTTCTAGAAAGAGAGTAGCAAGATGCTTTGCTTTGTCTTGCATTCCCATCTCGCCAAAAGCCCACTCCATATCATCTAGCTGATCAAATCGAGAAGCACGTGGTAAGAAGTTGCCGGTGCATATTTGTCTTGCAAGGGTTTGATTTTTTCCTTGTAAGAAGGACATTACGTCATCAAGTAGCTTAACATAGGTATCTCGCATTGCATAGATACGCCTACAATTATCTGAAACAATCGTGTCATGCTCGCGAGCAATCTCAAAAAGCCTTGTAAATTCCTTTGCCGAAAATAGTTGCAAAATAACCTCTATACCAAGATCCATCTGGAATGATGAGATGTCTTTAGTATTTAAAAACCCTTTAATGTATGCCGTAGCAGGATAAGGGGTATTGAGTTGCGTAAATGGCGGAGTGATGAGTAAAATATCTTTCAAAAAGAATGCTTTTTCTAACGGGGCATAAAGATAATTGAATTACTCCACACTATTGATATAGGCAGTGGGACACTTTAAAAGGAAGCCGACTTATTGCGGATTTCTTTCCATGTATTTTTTGAGCATTCCGTTGGTCTTTTTTTGAATCGAGTTGCGCATAAATCCTGACCATCCTAATAAAACTCCTGGCATGCCAAGTGCTTGTTTAGTCCAGCTATACATGTCGAAAGTATCGTGATGTTCTATGATTTTACCATCCTTAAATGTAAAGTTTGCAGTCACATGATTTACTACGGGACGTTTTTTGGGTCCGTACGGATAGCGGGCTGTCCACTGCGCGCTTCCAGTGGTGGCTGTGGTTTCAATGTTACTATTGCTCACTTTATTAGCTCCTTTTCCACGCTCGATAAGCATGTGCCACATAGCTTTTGCTTCTTTGCCATGTAAGGTTCCAAACGCTGGATCAGAAAAAATAATGTCATCGTGATAACAGGCTGTCATCCCTGCAGCATCTCCATTAGTAAACGCTTTGTAAAATGTTGCAATAAGAGTATTGTGGTTCATGAGGTTCATTTTTAGCTTCAACTAGATGGTATGGCAATTATTGAAGTAGTAGCATAGTTGTATAAAAAAGATGGGTACACTTTCGCGAAAGTGTACCCATTATTTTAATTAATCCATTCCTCCTTTGCGGGTAGGAGATCTAGGTGTAGGCCATTCTCTAGGCTCTCCAGAACGACGATCTATAGGTAATACCGCTCGCTCACGAGAAGTAAACTCTGGGTCTTCACTAGCCATATAGGTTAATATTGCTGTAAGAATTACGTTGTTACGTATATCGTCAAAAACTATTTTATCATAAGTGTCACGGTTAGTATGCCATGTGTAGTTCCAGTATGACCAGTTAAGGCTACTTAAGCTAAAACCTGGCGCACCAGCTGCTTGAAAGGAGGCATAATCAGATCCTCCGCGTGCGGGAGCACCTGGAAACGTAGTCTCAATTTCATTTGAAATTTCATTTGGCACTGCATTAAGCCATCTACTAAGATAATCGTAGCTTCTTAAGAATCCGCCACCATTAAGGCGTACTACACGTCCAGTACCGTTATCTTGATTAAAAGATGCCTGCACCTTTGCTACAATCTCTGGATGGTCTTCTACAAATGCTCTTGATCCGTTAAGACCTTGCTCTTCACTTCCCCAGTGACCTACAAGAATAGTACGCTTTGGGTTAGGGTAAATTTTCTTTAAAATACGCATAGCTTCCATCATAACTAGCGTTCCTGTACCGTTGTCTGTTGCTCCTGTACCACCATCCCAAGAATCAAAATGTGCTGAGAGTATCACATACTCCTCTGGTTTTTCGGTTCCTTTTATTTCTGCAATAGTGTTAAAAGTAGGTACAACTCCAAGCTCTTTTGAAATGGCTGTAATATTGATTTTAGGTGTGTGACCAGACTCAGCAAGTCGGTATAACATTCCATAATCTTCAAGCTCTAAATCTACAGTTGGGATTTTCTTCGTGCGGGCACTAAAGATTTTATTCACACCAAAACCTCTAGACCAGTTTGAAGTAACAATCCCAACAGCACCAGCATTTTCTAGTGCTTCTGGTAGACCTCTACTCGTAAATCCTGTGCGTTGTATGTTATCATTCCATAGGTTAGAAAGTGAGTCGCGTTGTCTTTTCATTTTGGCAAAAGACTTTTCGGTTGCAAACTCCTCCCAGTTATAATCTGGTCGTCCCGTGATTTGTGGTTTGGACAGGAGTACAATTTTCCCTTTTACGTTCTTAAGCCACTTTGTAAAATCCTTAGCATCTTTTACCGTAGGTAAGGTAATTACCTCTGCAGTAACTCCTTCTTTTGATGTGCTAGGATTCCATGCGAGTTGTGTACCGCGTAGACTTTGTACACGTGGTTCTAGCATATCTATGTGTGAGATACCACGTTCCCAGCCGCGCCATTCTCCGTACTGCTCATTTCTAGCGTCAATTCCCCAAGATTTGTATTGAGCTACTGCCCAGTCATTGGCAGCCTGCATTTGTGGCGTTCCTACAAGTCTAGGTCCTAATACGTCTGTAATCTCGTGTGCTAGCGTTTCTAGCTGTGAGTTTGTGGTGGCTTCTTTAATAAGCGCTTGAACGGTTGGGTTGTCCTTTTGGGCAAATAGCGAGGTGCTTAAAAGAAGACCTAGCGCTAGTGTGCTGTATTTTAATTTCATTTGGATTGGTTTTTAAGATGGTAGAAGTTACGAATGCATTTTAAATTAAGAGCAAGATGACTCACAATAAAGTGCTTACATGCTTGTTAATTAAAATTATTCGGAGTTTTGTAATCAACTAGTTATTAGCAATGACTGTTTCTACACCATTAGAAACATGAGTAATCGTAAAAGAGTAGTCAGTGAGATTTGCTTTTAAGGTGGCTGTATCATCGTCCTGTTTCCAACTAATTTCCAGCTGACTAGTATCTTCAATTTCTATGGTCATTGTTCCAGAAAAAGCAGCAGCGGTGTTACGTAAACGCAGTAATTCTAGTTGTTTTAAGACCACAGGTTTTTCAAGTCCGCGCTCAATATCTTCCTGTGTTAATGTAGTGCGGTTAATTTCTTTATGACCTCCGGTTCCAGCAGCGTCTGCCGCCTCATAATCATTCTTTCCTGCAAAAAGGTCTAAGTACCAAACCTGGGGGATTCCAGGCATAAATATTTGTAATGCACGAGCAAGCAAGAGCTTGCGATCATCTTCGCCCAGGGCGCTGTAAAACGTAGCATTTACTTGGTAGTAGGAGATTTTGTTTCCTTCGGGATCATAGATATTCTTGACACGTCCACCACGACTTAAAATCGTTTCAATGATATGTTCAATTTCAGTGTCTTTTAGGAGTCCTGGATGGTTATTTCCTTGTGCATCTGTGATTCCTTTCAGGTCGAGTACGGGTATCCCGTCGTGACAACCTAGCATGTTTACGGTTTTATAACCTTTGGCAATCACTTCTTTTGCCCATGACAAAAGAGCGCTAGCGCTTCCAGTTTCAATGGTGTGAATAACAAGTCCAGGGAAAAAGAAATCATAGATTTGATATCCTTCAGAAGCAACTTCGTCGTGTAGGCCTAAACCGTATTCTGAGTGAATCTCAGGAAGTAAGGTAAGATCATATTTTTGAGCAATCTGGTTGATACGCTCTAGGTACGTCCAGGTTCCAGGTTTATTGAAAAAGTTGGTTTGTCCCACTTCCTTATGTAAGTAAGCAAAGGCATCAAGGCGTAATATTTTACATCCAAAATCGGCTACTTTTTTAAGTGTTTCATCATAAAAATCCCAAACCATTTCAGAATTTCCATTTACATCCATTTGCCCAAGATAAGAGCGTTGTTGCTCAATGATCTTTAAAAGCTCAGGGATGTGAGGTGTTACGCTTTCGCGAAAGCGTACTTCAGAAATATCATACCCACCAGCAATGGCATTATTTATAAGTGCCACCGTATCCTTTTTATCCTCGGTTGATAGTTCGCTTAAAGTTTTTAAATCCTCAATGGTTATTTCATGATACGTAATTTGCTGATAAAATGTGTTCCAGTACGGGCGTTCTGTACCATCTGGAAACATCACTTTGAGCACTGGTAAGCCAGGCTTGCGCATGAATAACTTATCTAGGTACTCTTTTTTGGGAACAGCTACACCATTGTTGTAGGCATCTGCTTTACCTTCCCAAAAGGTATTCCAGTCAATAAAAAAGTCTTTATAAATAGAGTTGTCACCGTTTTCTAGCATGTCTTTAAACTGTGGTGAGCCTACAGAAAGATGGTTAAGCACAATGTCAAACTTAAGCATGACATCTAGCTTTTTAAGCGCATCAAGATCCTCTTGACTAACCAAATCTGAATTTATATTATAGTCTATAATGGAGAAACCGCGGTCTAGATCACTGTTAAAAAAAGTAGGTAGTACATAAAACAAGGAGAAGACATCCTTAAGTTCTGGACGCTGCAATAAGGTAACAGTATCGTGTAGCTTTTTACCTATGCTATCTGGATAAGCATTAAGCATTACACCATTGGGAATCTTAGACTTCATAAACACGGATTAATTGTGAAATCTAAAAATAGCGAAATTGATAGAAGAAAACACTTTTATCAACCGCTTCGTCTAAAATTATTGTGCTTTACGCTGCGCAGCGATAATCTCGCCAACGGCTTGCCTATATTTTACGGGATTTCCTGCTTTTTTGATAGCCTTATACACCTTATGCGGATTGTGAGTAGACTGAGAGAAAAACTCCCAGAAACCTAGCATTTTCATCTTGATAGGCGTAGGACCAGATAATGCCGCATCATACTGCTCGTAAATCGTATCGTGAAAAGCTCTAAAAGTTTCCCAGCGCTTAGCAGGATACTCTGTCGTATCTGCTTTAATCATACTTGGTAAAAACGGATCTGCAATGAGACCTCTACCTATCATAAAATGCTTGATAGAAGGAAAGCGCTCGCGCATTTTTCTAAACTGCTCAACACTTGTGATATCACCGTTGTAGTACAACGTATGTTTTGCCACGTCTATACATTTCTGAAACCCTTCTAGATCAACACCGCCTTTATAGAGCTGTTTACCAAGCCTAGCATGAATAGCCACATTTTTAAGCGGATATTTATCGAGTACTTTAAAAGATTCTAAAATCTCATTTGGACTCTCATAACCTAGGCGCATTTTCATAGAGATGGTCACATTAGACTCGCTATGTGCACGATCAAGAATATGATCTATTTTTTCTGTGTTACAGATAAGTCCAGAACCCATTCCGCTTTTTGTAACCATCGGGTAGGGGCAACCTAAATTCCAGTTGAGCTCTGTGTAGCCCAGTGACTCAATATATTTAATCACAAACATAAACTCATCTGCACTTGCCGTCATCACCTGTGGGATTACCTCAAGTGTCGTGTTTACTGCAGGATCAAGGTCGCGTTGATAAGATCCCTTTATCTTCATCTTCCCATTGAGACGTATGTATGGCGCATAGTAAGTGTCTATGCCACCAAAAAATTGCTGTTGCGCATTACGGAATCTAAAGTCTGTAAAGCCTTGTAAAGGCGAGGAAAGAAGAGTAAAGGACATTGAATCTATTTGGCAGCAAAGATAAATTTAAAAAGCATGGTATGTCTTATGTTTTTTACGGTTTGCGAAGTTAGTGTGGGACGAGTTTGTCAAGAACGTACCTTTCTAAAACAAACCTTTTGTCATCTTCACATATTATGACTAGCTTCGGATGGTGATTCTAGCACCATCCATCCCAGAAATTCAAAAACATATTGATCATTATTGGATACTCAATGATGCAGGAATATTATCACTCGGAAGTCCGTTTATGTATGCCTATCCTGGCATTACTCCAGATATGATTATTGTATTAGAAGGGCATTACACGATGACTTACATGGGAAAAATTTATCATTCTGATGCGAGTAGGCTTTTTAGCTTTATCCACGATCAGGTTTATCTTGATTTATCTGCTCTTAAGCGGTGTATAATTGTGAAGTTTAAGTCACGTGGTCTCTCATCCTTACGTCCATTTTTACGAGCAGATGCGCAAACAATTATGCGTGACTCTGTGGCGTGTCTAGATGATGTTTTTGGCGTTGCAATTAATAACTTCATTAGCTATTTAGACACACTTCAAGCACCCCAAGTCGTTACTGCGCTAGATGAGTGGTTCCTCGAGCAGTATAATAAACAAGCAGAAGGTTTTGTGGTAGAAATGGCACAAGAAATAAGCAGCACTTTTGATATGAAAACCATCATGGATGCTACGGGATATTCATATAGCACTATGGAGCGTCATTTTAAAAAAGACACAGGGCTTACTCCTAAGCGGTTCCAGTCGTTGCAACGTTATAAACTTGCTTTACGAGAGTTATACATCACTCGTAATAGCGACTGGCAGCATTATGTAGTCAAATATGGGTATTATGATCAGTCGCATTTTATTAAAGATATTAAGCGCTATACCTACCTCACACCAGGGCAATTGTTAAAAACCGCTGCCTTTATAAAAGTGCGACCTATGTAATTGTGACGAATTTTTACAATGGACGTTTTCGCGAAAGCGTCATCTTTACCAAAAATAAAAACAATGAAATTCAGATACTTTTATATTGCTCTTTGTGCTTTACTTACAAGCTGCGGAACTTCTCAAAAAGCTGTTGATTATGATGCAAATCCAGCTATTAATCTTCAGCGTATTTTAGATGAAGAGACAGGAGAGAAGTTGGCTCACTCTACGGGTTTATCACTCACCGTAATTTCGCCTAAGCTTGATATTGACTTTACAGGTGCAGCGGGCTTTGATAGTTTAGAAAAGGATAGAAAACTTGATGCGGCACAACCTTTTAGGATTGCAAGTCTTACAAAAGTCTTTGTAGCGATTGCTATTATGCGCTTGCGCGAAAATGGCCAACTAGCATTAGACGATGCTATCACACAATACATTAGTCAAGAGCATATTGAGATACTAAGAAAAGGCGGTTATCATCCAGATGCAATTACGATACGTCAATGTTTAATTCACTCTAGTGGCCTTTATGATTATGCCGAAGGTGGTCCAGAATATATTGAGGTAGCTTCAAAAACACCCTCAAGACGATGGACGAGAACAGAACAAATCCAGTTTGCGATGGATTATGGCAAGCCACATGCAGCAGCAGGAATAGAGCAGCATTATAGCGATACGGGATATATATTACTAGGTGAGATTATAGAAAAACTCACTAATACAGGACTAGCCGAAGGCTTACGAAGTCTTTTAAAGTTGGATAAAATTGGGATGAACGCCACCTGGCTTGAAACCTTAGAACCTAGCCCAGAAGGATTATTACCGTCTGTAAAAAGGTACGTGGGACCGCTTGATGCGTCAGAGTGGGATGCCTCTGTAGATTTATATGGTGGTGGCGGTCTGGTTTCTACCACAAGAGATTTAGCGATGTTTCTACAAGC
The DNA here is from genome assembly GCF_000355805.1 of Dokdonia sp. PRO95. Lineage (NCBI taxonomy): Bacteria > Pseudomonadati > Bacteroidota > Flavobacteriia > Flavobacteriales > Flavobacteriaceae > Dokdonia > Dokdonia sp. PRO95. The sequence continues at coordinate 3,002,679 of NZ_CM001837.1, read as the reverse complement.
GCTTTTTGACGGTAAGATTTATGAGCATGAAGATAGTCTTGCCGTAATGCTTCTACAAAAGGATTATGATGCTGCGGGAAAGCAATTACCTATACAGCGACTAGGTTTTAGGAGTATACAAGGAAAGAAAAACGATATCGTAGCCTATACTCATTCTGGTTTTTGGGGTACACTTTTTATTCATTTCCCGGAGTATCAGTGTAGCATCGCAATTAACGACACTAACGATGCAGATAGTGAAGCTTTGCAACGTGTAATTAATTATATGCTCTGGTTAGGTAAGCAGTCATAAATTGTAATGTATACTAAAAGTTCCCTGCTTTTTTACGCTTCCCGAAGTGAATTCGGGACAAGTTCTGCGAAATGAATTCAGGAAGAGTTTCGCGAAAGCTTATTTCCTTAAAGACGAGGCTTTATCATTACGTAGCGAAAATCGATAAAACAAAAACGAAGCACCTAAGCCAACTGCCGAAAACGCAGCGAGTAACCAAAACACAGCCTCGTGACCCGCACGACCAGGCATCCCGTCTAAAAAGTAGCCAATCATAGGTCCTGCAAAAATATCTGGTGTGTAGCCTATAAATGAAATAATGCCTACAGCAGTACCTGTGAGATACAACGGAATATTTCCTTCCTTCATCACGGCAAAATACAGCACACGCGCAGCATACACACCTACGGCTGTGATAATGATAGAGAGAAAAAATAGGATAGTAGTTCCTTCATGAAGCACTCCCGAAGCAAATAGTATGGCGCCAAGAACAGACAGCACAAAACCTATCATCAAGTATACAGACGCTCTAGATCTATCTGCTAGAAAACCAATTACCACGCCTACTACGGGACGAATAAAGAGTAAGAAAGTTCCCGTTTTGGCAGCGCCTACCTCATTGTATCCCATTACTACATTTGCGTATAGCGAGAAGATATCTGTGATTTTGTAGCCCACATATGCACAAAGTATAATGACCATAAGCAAGCTTACAGAGGGTAATAGCATTACTTGTTTTATGGTGTTTACGGTTATTTTTTCTCGATTGATTTCCTCAGCTGCTACATCACTTTTGAGAAAGAAGAATACGAGAACTCCAATAATTGCTACAATAGCAGAAGAGTAATAGATTACAGAAGTAAACGCCTCCGCTTGCTGTTCTGGTGATAGTTCGCTTCCATTTTCTGGAGCAAACAGCGAAAAAATAAGCACACCCAACGCTCCAAAAAGCGCACCTACAAGGCCGCGACCGCCATCTAGAAAGCCGAAGGCTTTCCCTTGGCTTTTTTCACCACCCCAAACACGCGTAGCTTTAATCATCGCTGCCCAAAACAAGAAAATCGTCGTAAAACCCCAAAAGCCATACAGCACTTGCAAAGTGACAAGCGAGGGACTATTTGCATATACCAGTCCGCCCAAGGCGGTGAGTACAAGTGCCACACCCATTAACTTACGAGGAGGAAACCTATCTGCCAGCGGACCGCCAAAAAGATAAGACACTAGCGCTACCAGACCATAAATAGAAAAGCAAAAACCAAGCTCTGTGTTGTTTATCTCAAATACATCAAGCACCGTCGCTCTAAAAACCCTAGCCAATACAAATGGTAATATAAAAACCGCCTCTCCCGCTAGTATGAGTAATACAATATAAGTAACAGAATGTTTTTGCGGTTTGGCGTCCATAGGTTGAGTGGTGGAGGTGTTTTACTCAAAGATATGGTTTTGGTGGGGATGGATTTTTTAACTGTTCTAAATTTGAATGAGGCACAAACTTCAAAAATTTATTTATTGGTTGTTTCTGCGGCCATGTGAAGTTGTATCTCCTCCAATTTATAATTAGGTAATTTATTAATTGAAGTAAAAATTTTCTTCAGTTCTTTTTGTTCGTTTTCTTTAGAAAGAGAACTCTTTAAATTAAAAGGGAGCACACTTAAGATAAGTTCCCCTTCATAAATAAAATCGTCAAGTGGTTTTTGAAAATTCGGATTGGAAGGGTAGAGTAATACAAGTTTAGGTTCTGTTGCAAATCCGTTTTTTAAATCATATTTTTTCCCGTAGGCATATAGCTGGTACATATCTGATTGAGAAATATTATAGTTTTTTTTCTCCTTTGATTCATCCAACAATTTCCATTTAGTATCAAATATTATCTGTTCATTATATTTCTCATTAGTTGCAACAATATCAGGGTTTAACCTAAACTTATTTTTGTTTATGTGACTTGAAACCAAATAATATGACCTATCTTGAGTTTTTATTTCATGGCCTTCGGCATATGTTTTCATTAAGTAGCCAACATAATCTTCAAAAATTCTTTCCATAGGAAATAGAATAGCCATATTCTTAGAGTTACCGCTAAAGTTTGTAAACGATTTGTTCATTAAAAAAACTTCAGACCATGAGATAGCTTGCTTGTAATTTAAAAATAGGCGATTGCTACCACTGACTTTTCTGAAATCCGATATCAAGTCCATTGATTCTTTTATTGGATCAAAATGATGCAATAATTGAAGGATACTTGTCCTGTTGTAATGTGATTTTGAAATTCTATTCAGTTTTAATAACGTTGATTTAATCAATTGGTTATAAACCATATTATTAGAAAACTCGTCAAATGCACAATAAAACTTCGCTTTATTTGAATGATTATGTTTTATGTTTATTGAATTTACAATCTTACCTTTCAGGAAGTTTAAATTTTCCTGCTGATCAACATATTGAGATTTAAGACCGCCTCTTATTATCTTTTTTATCTCCTTTATGTAATTCTCAATAAATACTTCTAATAAAGGAAAACTAGATGATGTTTTGAGATGTGCTGAACTGATATTTAGAAATGGTGAATTCTTTAATTTACTTAACATCTTTAGAAATACCTTTTTGGTGTCAATCAATTCAGTATTGTAATCCTCATCTGAATAATCGAAAAATATTTTAGGTAAAATTTCCAAAGTAAGACCCTTTGAAGTTTCAATTACGCCAACATAGTTTTTTGTTTTAATTTGACGTTTTTTTCCTTTAGAATAGATTGAGAACATACGTTCTCCCTCTTTCTTTTCCTCTTGATTTTGCATAATAAACTCAAAGAGGTCATTGAAAAGTTCTTTTGGTAGGTAAAGCTCTTTTAAAGATTTAAAAGATGATTCTATGTCATAATCTTCTTTAGATCTAATAACACCATATTCCGATATTTCGTAATTTTTTCTCACTAATTCGATTTCTTAGTATAAACAGATTTGAAAAGCTTTATTAGGTCTTCTGATTTACCTTTAATAGTTCCATCTTCTTTTAGTCCTAATAAATCATCATTTAATTCAAAAATTATTTTTTCGTCATAACCCTCTACAGCTTCATCTTTACCGAATAAGCTTTTTTGCTGGGAGGTTTTTTTATTAAAGAATTTATTGTCACTTTTAGATTTCCAATCTTTATTCTCACCAAGAACCAGTTGAATTTTTTCAAAATCACCATAGAAATACTCAGTCAATAATGGGATGATTTCATTTTTAAATATTAACGATAGAGCCTCAATAGTTTGATTTTCTTTTATTTTAAGAAAATATGAATGACCAATCGTATGGTCTTTGTCAATTAAGAATTCAATTCTAGAATTGATTGTCTCAAAAAGTTTTTCAACCTCAATACCTTCTATTGATATATTGTCTTTTACGACTGTTGAATTTGGTAACATCTCTGTAAATGAAAACCTTCTCCTTAAAGCTGAATCTAGTAAAGAAATAGATTTATCAGCAGTATTCATTGTACCTAAAATGTAAAGGTTTTTAGGTACACCAAATAGCTTTTTACTGTATGGAAGAGTAACCTCTTTTGGGTGTTCTTTTTCATTGCCTGAAAATAGCCTTTTTGAAGGTTCAATAAGTGTAATTAGTTCTCCGAAAATTTTAGAAATATTACCTCTGTTAATTTCATCAATTATTATTACATAATTATGATTTGGATAGTTTTTAGCATTATCAGAAATCTCTTTAAAGACACCTTTTTCTAAAGAATAAGTTAGTTCATCTGAATCCATTTTTGGTCTGATCCCCTCTATAAATTCTTCATATGAGTACGATTGATGGAATGTTATAAATTTTACTCGCCCATGTTCAACTGCATTTTCATAACTGATAAAATCGCCAAATAATTCAGGGTAATTATTTTCCCAGTTTTCAATAATTTTGTCAACTAATTCAAGGCCATTTTCACTAAGATGATATGTGTTCTTCCCTGTACTATCTAGAATATAATTATCTACTATACCTAAACCTCTCAGAGATCTTCCAATTTGACCAATCCATTTGATATCAGCATTATCATCTTCAATATCAATATATGCAGAAGCTTCTTCTCTATCTGATGCCTCTTTCTTTTTATACTCTGTTTCAGATCTAAGAAAATTGTTTAACGCTAAATTGAGAACGCAATAAATAACTTTCATTTGATTAGTAAAATTGTCCTTTTCAATTTCACTAATAGCACTGAAGTAGGATTCTCTAACAATGTCTGGAGCATCTTGATTCCAGTTTTTCAAATCTTCAAATGTTAGATTGTTTTCATTTAAGAATTCAACTAAATCATTTTTTAATTCAATACCTCTTTCATTTAGATTGACTTCAGTAGACTTTCTCCAATCGTCTACAAAACCAAATTGTGTAAGATATTGTGAATATTGTGCCCATGAGGATGGAGATGGATCCATACCGTTAGCAATTGCCTCATTATTTATAATCGAATTGGTTGCATTATGTGGTGGTTCTAATAAGTAACCATACATCCATAATATAGCTCGTTCATTTCGATATAAGGAATTTGCTTTTATTTCTAAACCGCTGATATTTCTAACAGATTCACAAATTCGATGAAACTTTTCTTCTCTGGTATTTGCTGAAGAATTATTCTCTGAGTTAATAATTTTCTCTGCTTCCGAAGAAATATTATAAGTTTTTCCAGTACCTGGAGGTCCATAAAAAATTTGATTTAAAGGTGTTTTCATATCATTTGTATTTTTAGTATCAGGATTTTCTTCTACTTCAATATCATCATCATTAAGCCAAAGTTGTTTTACATTTTCTGAATAAAGTATACTACAATAAACTGTGGTACGATTTTTCTCGTTCGAAACTTCAATATCATAAGGTTCAAAAAATGAGATTAAATCATGAATTATGTTTTCGGGCTCGTACGTTTTATGTAGTAGCTTTATTGAAAACTTTTCTCTATGATTCTCACTCAACATTGTTAACCCATTTTCCGGATCTTTTAGGTAAAGAAGCGCATTTTTAATGCTGGGTGTGAGTTTCGACAAGTCATTGTCTTCAATTTTATAACTAAGAAGTTTATCAAGCCAATCATTCATTCGAACACCAGCTTTACCTAGCGTTCTGTTGTCATCATATTGATTGTAAAATTTCTTATTAGCGGCATGGAGGTCGCAATAACTAACAACTTCTCCCAACAATGTAAGTAGCTGATACTTGTCACTTTCTTTATCTAAAGATTCAACAAAATTTGTGAAGGTTAAACCAGAATCATTAAATTGATTTAATAGAAGGGTAATTTCTTCCCTAGTTAAACCAGCATAGTTTTCAAACTCAATTAATTTATCTGATCCTTTTTGATACCTGAATTCCTCAATGTCACATAGCTCTTTGATATATTCTGTTTCAATGGTATCAAGGATTTCTTTTAATAAGCCTGAATTTGATTCTGACAAAATTTTATCTTTAGTCTCATTATATGATCTTCCTGTTTCTTGCTTAAAGTAATCTTTAGCTTTTTCGGTTACATTTGCTTTAGCTCTCGATTCTATCGTGATCTTCAGTGCATCTATAACTTGATTGTTTTCAAAAAACATCTTAACCGCACTTATTCGGTTACCAAGTGTAGTTATGTTAGTCCATTGTGCCTTAGCCGTTATTAATGAGTCGAGTTTGTCTCTCTCAATATTTCCTTGGGAAAATTCTTTAATTTCAGTATAGTTATCAATAAAGAACTCTTTCCCACAAGAAATTAGATCACGTTTTAATTTTTCTAAACTCATTTAAGATATGATTTAATTTTTTCGGCAAGCACTTTTGCTAAAAGTGGAGGCACAGCATTTCCAACTTGCTTATATTGACTTCCCTTCGTTCCCAAAAACTCAAAAGAGTCTGGGAAACTTTGTATTCGTGCAGATTCACGAGCCGTAGGAATTCTATTGGCTTCATAGTGGAAATAATTTCTATGACCGGTATCTATAGTATTAGAAGGTAATGCACTATTCATCCTTTGAAAAGCTTTGTTGTATTTTCTTATTTCCCAGTATTTTGGAGGTAAAGATTTAATGTTTCCCCCATCAGGTACCATTGAGATTACATTAGTAGTTTGTTCGTTGTGGATTGTTACCTCGTGATTTTTTATTGTTTTCTTCCCATTGCGCATCAATTTCTGATACTCATTTTTTGAAGGTATACTATATTTTTGAATTGCTTCTTCGTTAGATTGAATAAGGTCCATAATCGCCTCTTTCGTAGAAACTTTATACCCGAATTTCTCGGGGAATTCAAATTTACCTTCTAATAAACCTACAAAGAAAACTCGTTGTCTATTTTGTGGGACACCGTAATCCGAAGCGTTTAAAATTTTATAAGAGACATTGTATCCAATGCTTCCAAACCTTTCTATTATGTCTTCAACAAAAGCACCTTTGTTGGCGGACACTAATCCTCTAACATTTTCAATCAAAAAGAATTTGGGTCTTACAATATTTACCGTCCTAAAAAACTCAAGATATAAATGGTTTCTACTTTCGTTGATTTTACCAATTTTTTCTGTCGCGTTGGACAATCTGGCGGTACTAAAACCTTGACATGGTGGTCCTCCAATTATTCCATCGATTTTATGCTCCTTTAAAATGTTAGGAAGCAATTCATCATTGAATTGAGTAACGTCCATTGAAATGCCAACCTTTTCCTTTCGATTGTGGTTATACGTTTTGATTGCATCATTCCAAAAGTCGATTGCTACAACGGGCTTAAAACCATTCCATTCAAATCCTTGGCTTAATCCTCCAACTCCAGAAAAAAGATCTATAATTTTCATAATTTATTTTAAATATTTTTTTAATGCATCAGCAACTGCTTTCGCTAATAATGGAGGCACAGCATTACCAACTTGACGATATTGACTTGTTCTGCTACCTTCTAAAATAAAATCGTCTTTAAAACTTTGAATTCTGGCTGCTTCTCTTACTGTTGGTATACGATTGTATAAAGGGTGAAAATAATTACTGTGTGCATTACCTGTGTCAATAGTTACAGAACATGCATTCTCATCTAATCTTTTGAAGGCAGAAGAATGTCTGTTGCTTCTATTGTTAGGAAAGAGTTCAGTTGGTATGTCTGCCCAATTTCCTCCTTGAGGTACATGACTTATTCTTTCTTGTGTTAATTGAGCAGGATACTTGGTTTCATGGTTGTAGATTTCCTGATTTTCTTTTCTTAAATATTGTAAATATTTATTTTTAGGTTGAGTAGTTAATTTATCTTTAGGATTTTTATCTAAATCATATAATTCACCAATAGCCTCCTTAACGGTAACTTTTGGTTTTGATTTTAACTGCTCAAAATCAAAAGTTTCTTTATAATCTTTTCTTATTGCGACAAAAAAAGCTCTCAATCTATTCTGTGGAACTCCATAATCAGATGCATTTAACACCTTACAATCAACAGTGTACCCAAGGTTTGTAAGTAGTTTTTCAATTCTATTTTTTGCAAACCCTTTATCTCTTGTTAATATTCCTCTCACATTTTCAATTACAACTGCTTTAGGTTTAAGAAGTTCTACAAACCTTAAGTATTCAAAAAATAGTTTATTTCGTGGATCTTCATTTTCTTTATTCCATCTATTAGCAGATGAAAAACCTTGACAGGGTGGGCCACCTACAACAATGTCAATTTTCCTATCTCCAAAATCCTCTATGATTTTTTCATCACTATATTCCAACAAACTTTCACAAATAGCTTTTGATTTTGGGAAGTTTCTTTGAAAAGTTTTGATAGAATCAGGGTCAATATCAACACCTCCACTAATGGTGTATCCAGCTAATTTAAATCCTAAGCTAATTCCACCACATCCGGAAAATAAGTCTAATACATTCATTTAATTTCTCTTTCTATTAGTAATTCTTTTGCTTCAACATTCAATATTTTAGCAATTTTATATAAATCTTCAATACTCGGTTGTCTTCTGTTTTGCACATAAGAATTTACCATATTATAACTTTTTCCTAATTGTTCGGATAACCAAATTTGTTTTATCCCTTTTTTTTCTAAAACCTCTTTTATTCGGTTCATTTTTTGAGTTTCAATAGATTTATCTAAAGTATATTTAGGCTGAATTAAATGATATTTTATTATATCATTTAGTGAGCATAAAAATAGTTATTAATGCTAAGATTACATTGTAAGATTAAAGAATATTCTTACTCATTAAGACACAAAAAAACCACCCAATTCCTCGGGTGGTTTTTAGTTTGTTACACTTTCGCGAAAGCGTATTTATAAGAAATCAATAGCGCAGCGTACTACTCAATGGTAAGGACAAGGTCATTTTGTGAGACCATATTGCCGTCGCTTACGGTAATAGATGCTACGCGGCCGTCTTTTGAGGCTACTACGGTGGTTTCCATCTTCATGGCTTCTATGATAAACAGTGGGTCGTTTTCCTTTACCTCTTGCCCTTTTTTAACAAGCACTTTATAGAGTGATCCTTGTAGGGGAGCACCTATCTGGTTGCTGTCTTCTGGGTCTACTTTAAGATTTTCTACTTTCTTAATGTTGAGAGAGGTGTCGTGCACTTCGACAAAGCGGTTTTCACCGTTTACTTTAAAGAACACGGTGCGCATTCCTTCATCACTAGGTATCCCAATAGAAAGTAACTTGATAATGACTGTTTTACCAGGCTCTAGCTCAATGAGAATCTCTTCTCCTAGCGCCATACCGTAAAAGAAATTCTTAGTAGGTACGAGGGCTAGATTGCCATACTTCTTGTAATTTTCATGCGCTTGCTCAAACACCTTAGGGTAGAGCATGTATGATAAGAAGTCTTCCATCTCTAGAGGACGTGTAAACCCTTTTTGGAATCTGGCCGTAAAGGTTTCATATTCCTTGTCAAAATCTACAGGAGCCAGATGAGCGTTGGGGCGGTCTGTATAGGCGTCTTTATTCTTTAAGATGATAGCCTGTAATTTTTTAGGGAATCCGCCTACGGGCTGCCCTAAATCGCCTTTAAAGAAATTAATCACAGATTCTGGGAAGGAAATCATGTCGCCACGTTCCATCACATCTTCTGGCGTTAGGTTATTAGTCACCATAAATATCGCCATATCACCCACTACTTTTGAACTAGGTGTTACTTTGACTAGGTTTCCAAACATACTATTTACGGCAGCATACATCTTTTTAACTTCAGCAAATCGATCACCAAGACCTAGCGCCGTTGCTTGTGGTCTAAGGTTAGAATACTGCCCTCCAGGAATCTCATGTTTAAAAACCTCTGCGGTTCCTGCCTTGAGTCCAGACTCAAAAGGGTAGTAGAGTTCGCGCGTGTCTTCCCAGAAATTTGAAAACTGATTGAGTTTTTCCATCTCAAAAGGGTGCTCACGTTCTTGATATTTCATCATCTCCACCACCGCATTAAAGTTAGGTTGAGACGTAAGTCCTGATAGTCCGCCTAGGGCTACATCAACCACATCTACATTTGCCTCAATGGCTTTGAGATAGGTAGCCGTTTGTAATGACGAGGTATCATGCGTGTGTAAATGTATCGGTAAGTTTACGGTGTCTTTAAGCGCTGTTACCAGTTCTGTTGCGGCATACGGTTTTAAGAGTCCTGCCATGTCTTTTATGGCAATCATATGCGCTCCTGCGTTTTCAAGATCTTTTGCGAGCTGGGTATAATACTTAAGATCATACTTAGTTTGCTTTACATCAAGAATATCTCCGGTGTAGCTTATCGCACCCTCGGCAATACCTCCTGTGAGGTTACGCACGTACTGGATGCTAGGCTCCATGGCTTTTACCCAGTTAAGGGAATCGAAAATTCTAAAAATATCTACACCATTCTCCCAAGATTTTTCGACAAATTTCTCTATCAAGTTATCTGGATATGCCTTGTATCCTACACCATTTGATCCTCTCAAGAGCATTTGGAAAAGAATATTAGGCACCGCTTTACGCAGTTCGCGCAGGCGTGTCCACGGGCTTTCGTGCAAGAAACGCAAGCAAACATCAAAGGTTGCACCTCCCCAAACTTCCATACTAAAAGTGTTAGGGTGATTTTTTGCAAAACTAGATGCTACCTTAAGCATGTCATACGAACGCATGCGTGTAGCCAGTAGGGACTGGTGAGCATCACGCATGGTCGTATCTGTAAAATGTATCTTTTTTTCTGCCATGAGCCATTTACAGAACTCCTCTGGACCTAACTCTGTGAGTAAGTCTTTGGTCCCTTTCGGGAAAGGGTCTGAGAGGCTGTATAATGGGGTTTCTGGTGTTCTAAAAATCTTAGAGTCGTCCTTTTTCTTTACGTCAGAATTTCCATTCACACTAACTTCTGCAAGAAACTGAACCACTTTTGAAGTTCTGTCTTGTGATAGCTTGATGTCAAAGAGGGAAGGAGTATTCTGTATAAAGTTTACGGTAGTTTTTCCGTTTTTAAAGGTATCTGTCTGGATGACATTTTGCAGAAAATGAATGTTAGTCTCTACACCACGTATTCTAAATTCTTTTAATGCTCTAACCATCTTACGAATAGAGCCATCAAGCGTTCTACCATGTGCAGAAACCTTAACTAGCATAGAATCAAAAAACGGACTCACTTTATACCCTTGGTAAATACTTCCCGCATCAAGACGAATTCCCATACCAGAAGCACTACGGTAGGTAGTAATTTTCCCATAATCTGGCGTAAAGTTATTTACAGGATCTTCGGTAGTAAGGCGGCACTGTATCGCAAAACCATAAGTACCAATGGATTCTTGACCGTAAATCTTAATCTGCTTGTCTGATAGGTTATAACCTCCAGCGACAAATATCTGTGTTTTTACGAGATCGATGCCTGTTACCATCTCAGTAACCGTGTGCTCCACTTGAATACGTGGATTTACCTCAATGAAGTAAATATTATCATCTGCATCTACCAAAAACTCAACAGTACCAATATTGTTGTAGTTTACTTCGGTAGCAATGGCTACGGCATATTTGTATAGATTATCGCATAGTGTTTGTGATAGCCCATAAGAAGGAGCCATCTCTACCACCTTCTGGTGTCTACGTTGTACAGAGCAATCACGCTCATACAAGTGTCTGATGTTGCCGTGGGAGTCTGCTACAATCTGTACTTCTATGTGCTTAGGGTCTTCTACGTATTTCTCAAGAAACATGGTATCATCACCAAAGGAGTTAAGCGCCTCATTACGTGCCGAGTCAAAACTAAGCTGTAAATCTTCTTCTTTGCGGATGATGCGCATCCCGCGACCACCACCACCAGAGGCGGCTTTAAGCATTACTGGATAGCCAATTTTTGTAGCTTCAGAAAGTGCAATATCAAGGGTGTCTAGCGCAATTTTATTACTTTCTATTATAGGTACATTACACTTTTGTGCTACTTTTTTTGCAGTGATTTTATCACCTAGTGCGTCCATCACCTCAGGTTTAGGACCTATAAAAATAATGCCGTTTTCGGCGCATTTTCTAGCAAAGGTGGAGTTTTCAGACAAGAAACCGTATCCGGGGTGAATGGCATCTACATTTTTTGATTTGGCTAAGTCAATAATCTGATCCATATCAAGGTAGGGCTTGAGTGGCTCATTATTCTTGCCTATTTGGTAAGACTCATCTGCTTTATTGCGATGTTGTGAGTATCTGTCCTCGTAGGTATAAATCGCAACTGTAGCGATATTAAGTTCGGTACAGGCACGCAGTACTCTAATGGCAATTTCCCCGCGATTGGCGACAAGGACTTTTTTAATTTTCATTGTATAAGATAGGTTGTTGTGTTACGAAATCGTTGTAGTAGTAGGGTACAAAAAAAGCCACTTCAATAGGAGAAGTGGCTTTGATAAAATTAAATTTTCGCGCAAGCGAACATAAACACTTTTAAGTCATTTTCAATACGTAATCTATTACACATAGTTTTAGTGACTTATTAAAGTGTATTATGCGTCAAAGCGATATTTTCCATGTTGCTCCACATCTGCAGCAATCTGGTTACGTAAGCCTATTACGTTAGGCTGGTTTGTGTACTTTGTAAAACGCTTAAGACCCATAAGCATCATACGTTGCTCATCACCTTCGGCAAAAGAGATAATAGCTTCTTTAGCCTTAGTCTGGATAATATCTACTGCGTTAAATAAGTATAGTTGAGTCATTGCAAGTTGCGTTGCTTGGCTCTCAAGACCAGAACGCTTGATATTCTTCTCTGTACGTAAGATTGCACTCTCAGACATATAGATTTCAATCAAGATATCTGCAGCAGCCATTAGTAATTGCTGGTGTTTCTCTAGCTCTGTTCCATATTTCTTTGCAGCAGATCCTGCTACCATTAAGAATACTTTCTTAAGACGCTTAAGAAGATCTTTCTCTTCAGATAATGTTTCAGAAAAGTCTGGTGTATCAAAAGAAGGAATACCCATAAGTTCTTCACCTACAGCAGTAGCAGGCCCCATAAAGTCTACATGACCTTTCATTGCCTTCTTCACCATCATTCCTACCGCTAGCATACGGTTAATCTCGTTTGTACCTTCATAGATACGAGCGATACGAGCATCTCTCCAAGCAGATTCCATAGGAGCATCTGCACTAAAGCCCATTCCTCCAAAAACTTGGATACCTTCATCTGTTGTATTCTGTACATCTTCAGAAACGGCAACTTTAAGGATAGAACACTCAATGGCATACTCCTCAACACCTTTAAGCTCTGCTTCTTGGTGTGTGTTTCCTTCTGCATGACGCATCGCGATACGATCCTCTATGTTCTTTGCTGCTCTGTATGATGCAGACTCATCTACATATACATTTGTAGCCATGGTAGCAAGCTTTTGTTTGATTGCACCAAAGTTTACAATAGGAGTTTTAAACTGTACACGCTCCTTAGCATACGTTACTGCTTCGTTTACTACACGACGTTGTGCATCAAGACAAGCAGCTGCAAGTTTAATACGACCTACGTTAAGTGCGTTCATTGCAATTTTAAATCCATTACCACGCTCAGAAAGCATATTCTCTGCAGATACTACAGTATCATTAAAGAATACCTGACGTGTAGAAGAAGAGTGGATACCTAATTTCTTCTCTTCGTCACCTAGTGTGATTCCGTTAGAAGGATCATTTTCTACGATAAATCCTGTGATGTTCTTATCGTCTTCTATTCTTGCGAATACGATAAAAAGATTACAGAATCCTGCGTTTGAAATCCACATTTTCTGTCCAGAAATCTTGTAAGATTTTCCATCTTCAGAAAGTACTGCTTTAGTTTTTCCTGAGTTTGCATCAGATCCAGCACCTGGCTCTGTAAGACAGTAAGCTCCAAACCACTCACCGCTAGCGAGTTTAGGCACATATTTTTGTTTTTGCTCTTCGTTACCGTATAAAGTAATTGGCATTGTTCCAATTCCTGTATGTGCTCCAAAGGCTGTACTAAAAGATCCAGTTGCACCAGAGATGTAATCACAAACAAGCATTGTAGATACAAAGCCCATTCCTAACCCACCATACTCTTCTGGTACTGCAACACCTAGTAAACCTAGTTCACCAGCCGTACGCATTGTCTCCTCTGTGTATGCATAGTCTTTTTTCTCAAAGCGCTCCCAGTGTGCCCATAGATCACGATCTACAAACTCTCTAGTACTGTCACGCATCATGCGCTGCTCTTCATTAAGATCTTCCATTGTGAAGACATCTTCACAAGCTGTTTCTTTTACGATAAATTGTCCACCGCGTAAGATATCTTTCTTTGTTTCTTCTGTAGCCATAATTACATATTAGATTTGAGATTTTAGACGTTAGATAGGGGGTAATCATCCTTCTAAAATCTGATCTCTATTTTTAAATTGTGTTATTTTTTTAATTGTTTTTTTACGCTTTCGCGAAAGCGAACTTTAAACAGATGAGACACTCCTTTTTAATAAGAGGTCTCATCTATTTTATTATTTAAGGAATTCGTAAATTCCTGCTGCTCCTTGTCCAGTACCTACACACATAGTAACCATCCCGTATTTACCTGACATATCACGCTTGCGCATCTCATCAAATAACTGTACCGACAGTTTACCTCCTGTACAACCTAGTGGGTGACCTAAAGCGATCGCTCCTCCATTTACGTTTATAATATCTGGATCAAGACCTAGCTCACGGATAACTGCAAGAGATTGTGAAGCAAATGCCTCGTTAAGCTCAATAAGCTCAATGTCATTTTGCTTAAGACCTGCCTGCTTCAATGCCTTAGGAATTGCAGCTACAGGACCTATACCCATGATACGAGGTGGTACACCAGCCGCAGCATAGTTTACCATACGAGCGATAGGCTCGATGTTAAGTTCTTTTACCATCTCCTCACTCATCACCATTACAAAGGCAGCACCATCACTCATTTGTGAAGAGTTACCTGCAGTAACGCTACCACCTTGAGCAAATACAGCTCTTAACTTTGCAAGCGCTTCCTTACTAGTTCCAGCACGTGGTCCCTCGTCTTTATTTACCGTATAAGATTTAGTTGCTCTCTTACCATTTGCATCGATATATGTTTGCTCCACATCGATAGGAACAATCTGATCTTGGAAACGGTCTTCGGCCAGTGCACGTAGGGCTTTCATGTGTGAGTTGTATGCAAACTCATCTTGATCTTCACGAGATACGTTGAATTCATTTGCTACAGCCTCTGCCGTGTTACCCATTCCCCAGTAGTAATCTTCATGTCCAGACTTTACTACGGTATCGTAGTTAAGTTCTGGTTTAAATCCTGTCATAGGTACAGAAGACATAGACTCTGCTCCACCAGCGATAATACAATCACCCATTCCTGCTTGAATCTTTGCTACTGCCATACCGATAGTTTCTATTCCAGAAGAACAGAAACGGTTTACAGTTACACCCGGTACATCAATAACGTCAAGTCCCATTAAAGAGATAAGACGTGCCATGTTAAGACCTTGCGATCCCTCTGGCATTGCATTTCCAACAATTACGTCATCTATGCGTTTTTTATCAAACTCTGGCAGCTCCTTCATCATATACTGAATCGTTTCTGCAGCAAGCTCATCTGCTCGCTTGAATCTGAAGACACCTTTGGGAGCTTTCCCAACGGCTGTTCTATATGCTTTTACTATATATGCTGTTTTCATAATAACAGTGTTTCTTTATTAGGTTATAATCTCCCTCTTTGAAGAGGGCTAGGGGAGATGTTATTGTGGTTAGAAAGTTATTTGCTGATACAATCTAAACTTATACATCCCCACCAACCTCCCCTTCAAAGGGGAGGCTAAGGGCAATTATATATTAGTTACGTAAAGGTTTTCCTTTTTGTAACATATGCTGGATACGCTCTAGTGATTTTCTCTCAGTAGCTAGTGATAAGAACGCTTCACGCTCTAGGTCTAGTAAATACTGCTCAGAAACTCTTGTAGGCTCAGAAAGATCTCCTCCAGCCATCACGTAAGCAAGTTTATTTGCAATCTTCTTGTCATGCTCAGAGATGTAGTGAGAAGCTTCCATAGAATCTGTTCCTACTAAGAACATTCCTAATGCTTGCTTACCTAATACAAGTACATCATTACGTTTTGCCGGTTGAGTATATCCTTGGTCTGCCATCTGGCGTGCAACAGCTTTTGCTGTAGCAATCTGACGATCGCGATTTACCACCACAATATCTTTACCATGCTTAAGGATATTAAGATCATAGGCTTCATGAGCAGAGGTAGACACTTTTGCCATACCAATAGTAAGGAAGTGCTCTTGAAGTACATTTAACTGTACATCACCTTTATCAAACTTATCTGATGCTCTTAAGGCCATTTCCTTAGATCCACCACCACCTGGTATTACACCTACACCAAACTCAACGAGTCCTATGTAAGATTCGGCAGCAGCTACTACGCGATCTGCATGAAGTGTCATCTCACATCCACCACCTAGTGTCATACCGTGAGGTGCAACAACCGTAGGGATAGCAGAGTAACGCAAACGCATACATGTATCTTGGAAATACTTTACAGCAGCATTAAGCTCATCATATTCTTGCTCTACGGCAAACATGAAGATCATCCCAATGTTTGCTCCTACAGAGAAGTTTGTACCTTGATTACCTACTACGAGACCATCAAAATCTTTTTCGGCCATATCAATAGCCTTATTAACTCCTGCAAGTACATCACCTCCTATAGAGTTCATCTTAGAACGGAACTCTACGTTTAAGATTCCGTCGCCTAGATCTTGAACAGATACTCCCGTGTTTGAGAATACTTCTGTTTGTTTTCTGATGTTATCAAGAATGATAAATGAATCTTGACCAGGTTTTTTTACATGCGCTTTCGCGGAAGCGGAGTATACATGCGTAGCACCATCTTTTACAGAATAGAATGTCTCAATTCCAGCAGCAGTCATATCTGTTACCCAAGAGGCAACCTCAAGACCTTCTGCTTTCATTAGTTCGATACCTTTTTCTACACCTACAGCATCCCAAATTTGGAATGGTCCGTGCTCCCAGCCGAAACCAGCCTTCATAGCATCATCTATCTTGTAAAGCTCATCTGTAATTTCAGGAATACGATTCTGAACGTATGCAAATAAGTGTGCAAAAGACTTGCGGTAAAACTCACCAGCCTTGTCTTTACCACCTACGAGCACTTTAAAGCGATCATACACGTTATCGATAGACTTTGTAAGCTCTAAGGTTGCAAACTTTGCTCTTTTTGCTGAGCGGTAATTTAGTGTATCTAGGTCAAGCGTAAGGATTTCTTTTTGTCCTGTCGCATCTACACTCTTTTTATAGAATCCTTGACCTGTTTTTGAACCTAACCATTTATTCTCCATCATCGTGCTGATGAAACCTGGTAAGGCAAATAATTCTTTTCTTTCGTCCTTAGGGCAGTTCTCTGCAATACCGTTTGCAACATGTACAAGGGTGTCAAGACCAACAACATCTACCGTACGGAAGGTTGCAGATTTAGGACGTCCTATAACTGGACCTGTAAGTTTATCTACTTCTTCTACCGTCATCCCCATTTCCTTAACGGTGTGGAATAATGACATAATTGAGAAGATACCGATACGGTTACCTATAAACGCTGGAGTATCTTTTGCTACTACAGATGTTTTTCCTAAAAATTGCTCACCATACTTATTTAAGAAATCAAGAACGCTCTGGTCTGTTTTTGGTCCAGGGATGATTTCAAATAATTTTAAGTAACGTGCAGGGTTAAAGAAGTGTGTACCACAGAAGTGCTTCTGGAAGTCTTCACTACGACCTTCAGACATAAACTGGATAGGAATACCAGAAGTGTTTGAAGTAATAAGTGTACCAGGAGTTCTATGTTTTTCTAAGTTTTCAAAAACTTGCTTCTTAATATCAAGTCTTTCTACAACTACTTCTATAATCCAATCTACGTCTTTTACTTTTGCAATATCATCCTCAAGGTTTCCTGTGGTGATTCTACTTGCAAAAGACTGGTTGTAAATAGGAGAAGGCTTACTTTTTAAAGCAGTTTTAAGTGCATCGTTTACCATACGGTTACGCACTACTTTATCTTCAAGTGTAAGACCATTTGCTTGTTCTTTAGCATTTAGTTCTCTAGGTACGATGTCTAGCAAGAGTACATCTACACCGATATTTGCAAAATGACAAGCGATACCGCTTCCCATAATTCCGCTACCGATGACGGCTACTTTCTTTATTCTACGTTTTGCCATTATTTTACTAAGGTTTCTTTTTGGTTAAAAACTTTTCTATTTTGAATCAAATCATTGATAGTATCAATAACTTCATAAAAGTTGTTGATTTTTTCTTCACTTATAGTATTTCTCACAGCACCATTAAAGGTCTTTACTTTTGTTTTTGAGAAATCTCTTTTTTCTTTTCCAAATGGAGTAAGATGTATAAGAACTCCGCGTCCGTCTGCTGGATTAGGTTTGCGTTCTATCAAGCCTTTTTCTTCCATAGTCTTAAGTGTACGTGATAGGGAAGTGGCTTCCATACCCATACGAGGGCCTAATGCTGTAGAAGGTGTTCCTTGGTCTGGATCTATACTTAATAGTGCAAAACCAACGGCCATCGTTACATCAAACTCTGCTGCTTGTTCATTATACATTTTCATTACTGCTTGCCAAGTGGCTCTCAAACAGTAGTCTATTGTTTTGTCATTCATATGGTTTTATTCCGAAATCGTTGTAAATATACAATAATTTACTATGCACGCACAGTAGTTTTTGCGAATTTTATTGATTATTAGTCATTATTTTATTTCTGTAGTTGCTAATACATTGACTG
This sequence comes from Dokdonia sp. PRO95, assembly GCF_000355805.1. Classification (NCBI taxonomy): domain Bacteria; kingdom Pseudomonadati; phylum Bacteroidota; class Flavobacteriia; order Flavobacteriales; family Flavobacteriaceae; genus Dokdonia; species Dokdonia sp. PRO95. The sequence continues at coordinate 2,984,165 of NZ_CM001837.1, read as the reverse complement.
TAATATACCTCAACTTTGCAAAAATTTTGTAAATTCTATGTTATTATATCGTCTCAGTCTGTTCAATACAGTCAAAATGATAATCTATAAACGTTCACCTGTTAAGAGGAAGCCATTATCTTTGTCTACTGAGCCAGCAAATACAATTCCCTAAATGGCGACTTAAATTTATTACCAGTATGATAGCACCAGCAACACCAGTTAATGAGTTTAAGCGCATGAAAGCTTTACATGGTCTAGACCTTCTAGACACAGCTCAGGAGCCAGATTTTGATTACATCACAAAATTAGCTGCATATATATGTAAGACTCCTGTAGCCCTAGTCACTCTGGTAGATGAAGACAGGCAATGGTTTAAATCAAAAGTTGGATTTGCTCCTTGTGAAACTTCGCGAGATAGCTCGTTTTGCGCACATGCAATTTTAACTCCTAATGAGATTTTTGAGATTCCTGACGCTACAAAGGATTTGAGATTTGTAAACAACCCACTTACAAAGGGTGACGCGCCAGTTATTTTTTATGCTGGAATTCCATTGCGCACTAAAGATAAAATGGCTGTGGGATCATTATGTGTTATAGATCATAAACCTAATAAGCTTAATCAAGAACAAAGAGAAGCACTTATCACCTTAGGGAAACAGGTAGAACGACTTTTTGAATTGAGATCTGTAAATGCTAAACTTAGAACTACCAAGGAAAACCTAACTAAGCATAATTCATTACTTCAGGATTTTGCCGGTACTGTTTCTCATGACCTCAAGATGCCACTAGCAAACCTCATACTTACATCAGATATATTAAAAAAGAAATATAATGACGAGATAGATGAAAAAGGTAAAAACTACTTGAGCTACCTTAAAAAGTCATCTATGTCTATGAGTAAGTATATCACTAATATTCTTACGCATTATGAGAGTACCGCTTATGATAAGGATGATGTGCATGAATTCATGCTCAATGATATGCTTGAGGATCTTGTAGACCTTCTTAATATTAACTACGAATGTGAAGTTCATTTCCCAGAAAATAATATAGAATTACATTGCAACAGATCTGCACTAGATCAGATTTTCTTAAATCTTATAGCAAACAGTCTTAAGTACAATGATAAGAAGCATACAGTAATAGATATTAAAGCCACACAAACGGCTAAGCACTTTGAATTTTCTGTAAGAGATAATGGTCGAGGTATTGAAGAAGATAAGGTTGATAGCATATTTACTCTTTTTAGTACAGTAGGACATCTTGATAAGAATGGAGAACGCGGCCATGGAATTGGACTTTCTACGGTGCAGAAACTTGTAAATAATCTTGGTGGTACGATAAGAGTAAAGTCGGAGCTTGGAAAATATACAGAGTTTATCTTTACCATTGCGAGGTAGCTAAGTACGCTTTCGCGAAAGCGTAACACTTCACGTCATTGTCACATCAAGCCTATTCTATTTATCATAGAGTTATTGCTGCCTAATGAGTATGCTTCAGGTTGGAATCGTTATTTTTAAGTTAATTATCACTTAGACATACGTTAATCTATAGTAGATCGGAATAGGGCTCGACTATATTAGTGCGCAACAAACCAATCTAACAACACTACATGTTGAAAATTACCCAGTTATTGCTCACTAGTCTTACTATTTGTATAGCAAGTGCACTGTATGCTCAAGACTTACCCGTAGCAACTATACAGAAGAATATCAAATCTTTTAAAGAAAATCCGCGAGGCCCTTATAAAAAAATAGAGTGGTTTTGTGAAGATGGTACGATGCGAGAAGCACGTGACCCTTGTCCAGATGATATAGGTGGTGGTGTGCAGCACGCAAGTTATAGTGAAGACCTAATAACGCTAGGTACTAAGTATCACCTCTTTTTTGCAGATATACTTGCAAACACAGATAAGGTTGCTTTCTGGGATGTTACAAATGATAATAGCCGCATCAAGCAATATCAACTAGCGAGATACCTTGCAAGTGTAGATAATGGATGGGTGCAGCGCAAGTCACAGTTTTACCGTGGTGCCATACAGTCTGAAGATGAGGAGGCGTGGGGCGTTGAGTTTTATGAGTGGTTATTGCGTAGCGATATTCGTTTTAGACAAAACTACTATTTACTACGCCAGACCTTACGTGATATTCCTCACGATGGAGATAGCAACATTGCCCAGCGTATGCGTAGTGAGTCAAAAATACTGGCAGAGACCTACCCAAAATTTATGGATGCCCGTATTAAAATACACGGCAAGCCCAGTGTGAGTGACATCCAGATGGTTCAAGAGTTTAGAGCTAAACATAAGGGAGACCTCTCTGATGAAGTGAAAAAGCAGTTTGACCAACTAGAAAAAATGCTCGCCGAATTTTATACACCTATCAATTTTAAGGAACTACATAGTCAAGTAAACGCTATCTCTGTAAAAAATGATCTAACAGAACGCATTAGCACGTTTTTAGAAAAAGCTGCTCAGGATACCTCTGCGCAAACACTTGTGCCAGAAATTGCAGATGTACTCTGTTATATACGTCAAGACGTACTTTCCTTATCCAGATCTAGTGATCGCCTTGCGATGCTAGATTTATCTAATGAGCTGGAAGATATATTACTCCTAAAGACACAAGAGTGGCAACCAGAAACATTAAAGGAGCTACTTTATAAAATACAAACTCTTTCATATGCAGCAACAGGTACAGGACTTATTGAGCTAAATGAGTGGGCAGCAGTAGAGCCGTATTTACAAGCAGATAGTTACCACAATGACAAGAGTGTCGAGCAGCTTAACGATTTCCTTGCGACAGCTAGAGGAGTTGTAGAGTGGAGCGCCTCACAAGTAAAGGCAAAGTATCAAGAAGTAGTTGATACCTACGCAACTTTTGAGCCTAAGGCTTATGGTTTTATAGATGACCGCGTGCGATCTTCTGTCGCATTAGATTTAGGTGAGAGTGTGAGTACGCTAGGGGCATTTATTGCAAAGCATTCTGGGCTTGAAAATAAGGTAATGGATATAGATGGACAGTCTTCTATGAGAGGATTAAATCCTGGGTATGCCTACGGTGAACTTGTTGTTATAGAAGGTTCTCCAGAAGGTATAGAAGTGGATACAGAGAAGATATACGTCTTTGAAAAACCGCCATCAGATCTCAAGCCTGTGGCTGGTATTATGACGGTATCAGAAGGTAATCTGGTTTCACACGTGCAGTTACTTGCTCGTAATTTAGGAATCCCTAATGCGGCATTATCCCAAGAAAATCTTCAAGATTTAAGTAAGTATAGCGGTAAGAAGGTCTTCTATGCTGTTTCAAATAAAGGAAGTGTTATCATAAAAGGCGAGGACGATATTACAGATGAGGAGCGTGAGTTATTCTCAAAGAAGCAACGTTCTACAAGTCAGGTGACCGTGCCTGTAGAGAGGATTGCGCTCGATAAGAAGGACATCATAAATATGCGTGATCTTGATGCAAGCGCGTCTGGAAAACTAGTAGGCCCTAAGGCGGCAAACCTTGGTCAGCTCAAGAAGATGTTCCCTGAGCAGGTGGTAGAAGGTCTTGTTATTCCTTTCGGCATTTTTAAGGATCATATGGATCAAAAAATGACCAATTATGAGGGTTCTTACTGGGAGTTTTTAAATAACGCTTTCGCGAAAGCGGAACAAATGAAAAGTAACGGCGCGTCATCAAAAGAGATAGAGACATTCCAACTGCAAGAGTTGAAGCGATTACGAGAGGCTATAAATATGATGACGCTCAAGCCGTCATTTGTAAATAGCCTGCGTGCAGATTTCCAAAAAGTCTTTAAATCGCCTATGGGTAAAACTCCCGTATTCTTGCGTAGTGATACAAATATGGAAGACCTTGAAGAATTTACGGGAGCAGGATTGAACTTGACGCTTTTTAATATTCTTGATGAGGATAAAATCTTAAAAGGAATTAAAGATGTGTGGGCTTCTCCATATACGGAGCGTAGTTTTAAATGGCGCCAGCAGTATCTAAGTAATCCAGAAAATGTGTTTCCTTCTATACTTATCATTCCTTCGGTAGATGTCGAGTATAGCGGTGTGATGATTACAAAGGGTATTAATCAAGGTACAGATGAGGATCTTACTATTGCCTTTAGCCGTGGGGCAGGAGGAGCAGTAGATGGACAAGCCGCCGAAACTAGACTTGTTACCGCTACAGATGCGCGCTTACTGTCGCCAGCGAGACAGGCAGATTTTATTAGACTGCCAGCAACGGGAGGTGTGAAGAGAAACATCGCAACCTTTGACGAAGAGATTCTCAATGAGAAAAACATAAAGGATATACGCGACATTGCCCAGTCTATAAGAAGACGATTACCAGAAATGACAGGTTCTGACTATAATGGGGCATATGATGTGGAGCTTGGTTTTGAAAATGACAAACTATGGTTGTTCCAGATACGACCATTTGTAGAAAATAAAACGGCAAAGTCCTCAGAATATCTTGAGGCAATCTCACCAAAAATTGACAAAGACTTTTTAATAACGCTTGACGCACCTATAAACTAATGAAAACATATATCACACTAACATTCATCGCTTTATCTACTTTATTTGTAGCGATGCTTTATCCTATAGACGGCTATGATACGACGGGTATAAAACGATTGTACCGACTTCAGAAAATGGAGATGGATAGTATTGCAAACAAGCGTATTCCTAATGGCGCTTACTTAAAACTAGAGGATATTAAGCTCAATTTGCTTTCGCGAAAGCGTGATTCTCTTGGAGCAATACTTGTAGAAGACAATGATTTTGCTAGAAAGATTGCGAGAATTACACCCGGCGGGAACTACTCACTTGCGGTACTTGATATGACTAATCCAGATAGTTTAAAATATGCGGCTCACAGAGAAAATGTAGGATACCAGCCAGGAAGTGTGGGTAAAATTGCTGTCCTTAACGGCTTCTTTACAGAACTTGCAGAGGTATATCCAGATAACTTTGAGTTGCGTACGGGGCTTATGTGTAATAAACGAGTGAAGGCTCGATACTGGGGAACAGGAGATCACCACACGATACCTGTGTATGATATAGACAGTGATAAGTTAATAAAGCGACAAGTGGTTGCTAGTGATGAGTTCTCGCTGTATGAGTGGGCAGATCATATGGTCTCTGTGAGTAATAACGGAGCTGCGAGTGTGCTGTATAGAGAGACAATGTTGCTAGATGCCTTTGGACGAAAGTATGCAGACCTCACCGAAGAAGAAGCAGAAAATTACTTTGTAGAGACCGATAGAGACTCCCTAACGAGTCAAGCAAACCGAGTGGTGAATCAGCCATTAAGAGATCTAGGAATTACAGAAGACGACTGGAGACTAGGAGGGATGTTTACACGTCCTGCTGGTAAGTATGTAGGTCGTGAGGGTGGAAGTATAGGGACTCCTAAAGGACTTATGAAATTTCTAGTAGCGCTAGAGCAAGGAAATGTAATAGATGAAGAAAGCTCGCTTGAGATGAAGCGATTATTATATATGACTGACAGACGTATACGCTATGCACACTCTAATAGACTAGATGATGCGGCGGTGTACTTTAAGTCTGGTTCGTTTTATAAATGCGATCGAGAGAAAAACCCTAACTGTAGTGACTATGCGGGTAATGTGTTTAACTATATGAACTCAGTGATTATTGTGGAGCAGCCTAATGGTAAAAAATACATTGTATGCCTAATGACTAACGTACTTAATAAAAACTCTGCAGGTGCGCATATGTACCTAGCAAGTAGTATTGATAAGGTGGTAAATCCCACATAAAAATCATTTACAGTTCTATTAAAACGCCTTCTAGTTGTTACTAGAAGGCGTTTTACTTTTGTTGCTGTTTTACCAGTTGTAGACTTGTAGATACACGCGTAGCAAGTTTTGCAATGTTTGTGTTTTTATGCTTTGTAAAAGATTGAGTAATGGCAATATACTTTGTGTCTTCTAGTATCTCAATAAGGTGGAGCATAGCGATGTTCATCTGTCTGCTGCGATTACGTATAAGGCTTCGCACTGCATCAAATTCTGTTTGTTCTACCATTTCTTGAGAATGTAGATTATCAACATCTGTGTCAATAATATGTACTTCGAGCAATGGCAGGATCTTATTTTTAAGTTTGATATGTAAGAGGTTGTCTAAAAACTCTATGGCGTTGATTCTCGCTGTATCATCTTTACTTTTAATACCCAAAAACGCAGCACTTATATCTTCTTGATTGTAACGTATACTTAATAGTGTAAAGATGCTATGTAGACTTTGATCTACTTGTTCTCTTAAAATGAGAACTATGGCTTCACGGGCGAGTAAAACATCTGTTTCTTTAGCTTCCTCTGGTGAGTCTGCTGGCGGATTGTTTACAAGTTTTGTGAAGGTAGCAAGGGCGTTAAGCGTGCTTTGGTAGTAGTTGCTCTCTAGTAATATGTATCTAGAGATTTTGCGCTTATCAATAGTAAGCGACGGGTTTTTACTACTTAGTTTTAGTAATGACTTTGAGGCATTTTTACGTACGATGAGGTTGTTACTACCTAAAAATTTGAATAAGATTCTTACTGCATTTTGAGAGTTAAATGTTGCTATAACCTTAGGTAGATTTCTTTTTATGTCTAGACTAAAAGCATCTTCATTTTCTAGCCTGAGAAGTGTTTTAGTAATCTCTGGCCCATATTGAGTAAGGCTCTTTATGGCTGCTTTACGTAGTTTTTTATTTTCTAGAAACTGGAGAAGATTCCCTACAAAGAGTGGGTCTGTGGTAATGCCTGCAGCTTCAATAGCTTTCTTTGCTACCTTTTTATTTTTATTGCTAAAATGAATAGAGATAAAGTAGTAAAACTCGTTAAGTCCAGAGTAGGCAATGCTAAGAAGCAGGTCAGAAGTTTCGGCAACATTTTCTAGACCTTCAGGTGTGCCTAGTCGTTCTATTTGAGTCGCGATACGGTCTCTTAAATTAAACTGCTTTCCAAGATTTGTATTGAGGCGTGCATCTTGTGCCAGGCATAACAGGGCGGCATTTGCAATGGGCTTTTCTGGATGATCTAGATAGGTTGTAAATAATTCTTGATCGTCTATTTTGGTGTGATGTAGTAAATACTGTAATGTGGCTATTATGAGTGCGCTGTCGCTAGTATGAAGGAGGGCTTTGATTTTATGTAATGCAGTACCTTCTTTATAATAATACAACTCCTCAATAGCCGCTATTTTTATAGCATTAGAAGGATGGTCTAAAAGTGCTACTATTTGCTTTTTTAAGGGATTAAGCCGAGCCGATGATAATCTAGATAATAGAGTGAGAATCTCGCTTTCTTCACCATTTTGTAAAATATGTCTTGCAGTAGCGATGGTGCGTTCTTTTCTGAAGTTTCGTTTGGACTCATCTTTATTGAGCAGTAAACTCTTGAGGTTGGACCTAAACGAATCAAAGTAGGCATCTCTTAGCTTGTAGATTAACAAGAGCCATATAAACAAGAAAAAGATAGTAAGAATGGTCACAAACTTGGTGTCTAGTTCCATACCCTTGATTACAAAAATGAGCAGAAATCCAGCAATACCTGTGGCTACACTATCTACCACAATATCTATAAATGATTTTGCTTGATTTTTTATAGCATACGGTATGGGTAAAATAGAAAGCTCTGCAGCTGCTTTATTTATAGACTGCTTAAAACTACCGTCTAGCCCTTTTATAATAATAAGTACCCAAAGCTCAGGAACCGTAAGAAATAGGAGGGAGCCTAAGGCAATACCTAGTGGTAGTATAAGCATTGTTGAGGTTACGCCTAGATAGCTTAAGACTCTATTGGTAACAAAAAGCTGTATGAGTAAAGCCACCACATTAAAGGAAGAAAACCAGAATCCTAAAAAAGAAGCAAGCTCATCTGAGTCTGGAATGGCCTTGTGCGCAAAATCACTGAATTGAAAATCTACCAGCTTTGCCACCAGCACACTTATCCCGATAATAGATGCCAAATACAGTAAATGCTTAGATTTTAAGATGATTTGAAAAGCATTACGATCTGGGTTAGACACTTGGTGTATCTCTTTCTTTCTCGTGTACATAGAAAGCGTGCGTAACCTTAAATTCCAAATACGGTAGAGTATAGGCACACAGCATAAAATGAGAATCCCAGCAATAAGAATAGACGTTTTATTCCCAAAAGCCGCCGAAATTAAGGTTGTTAAGTACCCACCAAAAATTCCACCAGCAATAGCGCCAGAGCCTATAAAACCAAAGAGTCTCTTTGCCTCTCTGGCATTATAAACCATATTTGCCAGTATCCAGAATTGTGAGGTAACCACCACGGCAAACAAGGATATGAGAACGTAGTAATAGTAAAGTAGCCAGACCTCAAGAAATTTATAATGCAAGGCGACAGAAAGCAACATAAAAAAGAAGCCAAAAGCGCATAAGGTTATCGTAGCGACCTTTTTAAAAGAATATCGTTTTAGAGCTTTGTTGTAAAAGTAAGAACTTAAAATAGCCACAGCCGCAACAAGTAGATACCCGTAAGGCAATCGCTCCGCACCAAGAGCAGATAGAAATAATGCGTTTACAGTGGGCTTTACAATAAGTAGCACTGTAATCACCAGAAAGATGTACAGCTGCATAAAAAAAGAGATGGTGATCTCACCATCTCTTATATCAAAGGCTTTCTTGTAAAGACTTTTAAGCATTCATTGCGTTTATAATGAGGTTTCCTAGTTATAGGCTAAAGCTCGTGATTTTTTCATTGCTTTTTCTAAAGGAATTACTAAATCTCTTACAATTTGCTCACCCTGTGCATCTTCTATAAGAGCCACTAGTATATACTTGCGCTCAGGTCCCCATACCAATACAGAGTCAGAGTGCCAATTCTTCCAAGATCCAGACTTCCTGTAGATATCTGCCTTAGGAGCAATTTTATCTAGCGTGTTTACAAATTTGTGGTGTAGCGCCGGGTCTTTCATAATATCCAGCATCTCTTCAGACTTTTCTGTACTTACAAGATTACCCATTGCAAGCTGGTAGTAAAAACTACATACCTGTCTAGCTGTAGCCGCGTGACTTAATCCCTTCATAGGGTCTGGGTTACGTTTTCCGCCAGCGGCATATCTCTTGCCTACCCATAAACCACCACCTACTTCTTCATCATACAGTTTGAGCTGGTCACTGCGCAGTACTTGTTCTATTTTATCGTAGCCCACACGGTCTATCATACGAGTAGAGGCAGCGTTATTAGACTTACTTATCATAAGTCGCATATCCTTACGTATTTCTCTAGAGTCTTGTAGTTCGCCATTTTCTATAGCATCCATCGCGGCAAGAAGTATGGCAATCTTAGGTAAACTTGCGGCATACATCATAAACTCATCATTGATACCAGCATACTCTATATTCTCTAAGTTGGACATATCTACAACGCCTATAGACATTCTATTAGACTTTACTAGATTTTTCCATTTTGAGTTTTTATTAATCTCTTGTATTAAAAGCTCTCTCAATATAGGACTCGTATGAGTCTCAAGAGGCTCTACAGAGTCCATCTGTATAGGAAGCTCCTGAGCACTAAGTACAGAAGACATTATAACGCACACTATAAGCGTGATATATTTCATAAAATTCTATGTATTTATAGTTCAAACTAAGTATACAAAAAGGCTGCCAAAGATAGCTAGTATTACTGTTAATTCCATCCCAAACTGTTAATGTTTACAGCGCTTAATTCTTAAGACTAGTAACGGGAATTATATGGGTTTGTTGTAGATGGTATTTGATAAACTACGCTTTCGCGAAAATGTGAGACCAGGAAGATTATATAGTGAAAATTTTTAATCGAAATGGGCTTAGAACCTTGTGTTGAATGTTGTCGAAATAGCTGTGATTTTGATTCAACACTTTATTACTAACTGGTACTATTTCATTATTTCAGTCAGATAAACAATCCCGAAAATCCAACCAACATAGAGCAGCGTATAAGTCAGCGAGTAAATTGCTGAAATTCCCATATTTCCTTTTGTTTCTTTTGATTTATTAAAAACAAATTTTAATGCTCTAAAAAAAATCCAATATAGCATTGCCAAAATTATAAATAAGGAAAACCAAAAAACGACTTCGAAAACTACTAGTAAAATTACAAACAAAATTGACATCGCAATCCACAACAGAATTGATAAAATAAGTCCTCCGATTCCATCTTCCACTGACGGTAATTCCATTGTTGGCCCTAGGTCGTTATGGGGAATGAAATTTCCATTTTTAAATTTTTTAAAACTTCTAAATTTTGGAAAATTATCAATTAGTCCGATTCCAGTGTAAAGTCCATAAGTCATAAACAGAAATAGAGCTGCAGCTATAATTCCAAGTGACAAATAAAGATTGTAAGTCAGGCTCCGATGGTAATTTACTCCAGTAAGATAGACAGTCAGAATTGTAGTTCCTATTACAAGTAATGAAACTATAAAAACAGATTTTCCTTTCAGATATGGTCGTTTGACTTTCAATTAAGAGTGTTTTTAGACTATTGGTGGCAAGATCTTAGAAGCTGTCGAGACTGATCGTGCGCCTATGTTTTTGTTTTTTAATTGATGTTTTAATTTACACTTAGTTGTATTAGATAATGCTTTCGCGAAAGCGGAATTGCTATTTTGGATAAACGATAAAATTTTTAATTCTAAATAAATAGCAACACTTTATTGCTTTATAAATTGCGTTTCAATTTTTTGAAACAATAGTCATTTTTGAATAGTTTGGAAATTGATCTAATTAGTTTTTTAGATTGCTTTTTACTCTTAATAGGAATAAATATATCATAAAATTCTTTCGACTCTTTATACAATATCAGATTCAAAATCATTTTTGAATCATTCCAGTTGAATGTATCAAATGACCTTATATTTTCGTAGGTGTTATTTTCAATATTTAAGTATAAGTTTTCTAAATATTGCTCTGATTCTAATAGATAGATAAGTTTTGAATTCTTAATTGAATCTGTCTTTATATCGCCACATTGTTCCATTGTTAAGTCCTCAACTTCCCAATCTTCAGTATAAATTCCAATAGAAAAATCTTCAGTTGGAATTATCAAATTCATACATAAAGTACGTTTAGAACTTTTTATTTCAATAAGAATATCTTCATAATTAACAACTTTCTGAGCAGAGGCAGAAGCTGCTATGACAAGAAATAAGATATTGCAAACAAACTTCATATTTAAATACCCCCTAAAACCCTACTGCAGTATCATCACCACGTCTATCTGCGCCGCCTTCTAGAGTACCATTAGGGAGGACTAAAATACCGTCTACTTTACCTATTACGGGAGAGCGTTCCTCGTTGGTTTCATAACCCTTTTCTTGTAGTCCGTTTATGATGGCTGGATCAAAGCTGTTAGGTTCAAATAATACCACATCTGGTAACCACTGATGGTGAAAACGTGGTGCGTTTACCGCCTCCTGCATTGTCATCCCAAACTCGTGTACATTAAGCACCGTTTGTAACACAGAGGTAATAATGGTAGATCCTCCAGGCGTACCTACGGTCATCCAGAACTCGCCATCTTTTTCTACTAGGGTAGGAGTCATACTAGACAGCATACGCTTGCCTGGCTCAATTTTATTTGCCTCGGCGCCTATAAGGCCAAACATATTAGGCACTCCTGGTTTACTAGAGAAGTCATCCATCTCATTGTTTAAAAAGAAGCCTATATCACTCGCATATAACTTAGATCCATAAGCACCATTAAGCGTGGTTGTTACTGCAATGGCATTACCATATTGGTCTACCGCGCTGTAGTGCGTTGTTTCCATACTCTCATAACCTGGCAAGGCACCGTGTGTCATATCGCTAGACTTTGTAGCGGTGTCCCAAGAGAAGGTTTCCATTCTGTTTTTTGCATACACATCAGAGATGAGTGTATCTATAGGGATGTTTACAAAATCTGGGTCTCCTAGGTAAAAACTTCTATCTGCATACGCGCGACGCTCTGCCTCTGTAAGTAGTTGTATACTCTCCACGCTGTTGTGATCATATTGTGAGATGTCATACGGTTCTATCATCTGCATAATTTGTGATAAACAAACTCCACCAGAACTAGGCGGACTCATAGAGATCATTTTTAAGTTATCATACTCAAAGGTTACCGGTGTGCGCCACTTTGCTTCGTATGCTGCAAGATCTTCCATTGTGATAATCCCACCTTTAGATTGTAAGAAGTCTACCAGTTTTTGGCCCGTCTCACCTTTGTAAAACTCGTCTTTACCATTTGCTACGATGCGCTCTAGTGTTTGTGCGAGGGCTTCGTTTTTAAGGGTGTCCGCTTTCGCGAAAGCGTTTACATAAATAATACTATCTCCGTTAAGCTCTTTAAATTTATCTTGTAAAGCGCCAAACCTTCCTGCTTGGTTTTCTGTAATCACATACCCATTGCGAGCAAGGTCAATTACGGGCTTGAGAATGGTCTCCATAGGTAGTGAGCCAAACTTCTCGTGCACGGCAAACATACCTGCAAGTCCACCTGGCACGCCCACAGCAAGACTTCCCTCTGTGCTTAAACCTGGTATCACATTACCGTCTTCATCTAGGTACATATCACTTGTAGCCGCACCGGGTGCCATCTCGCGATAGTCTAGCGCTCCTATATCACCATCTTTAGTACGGTATACTAGAAAACCACCACCACCTAGACTGCCGGCAAACGGGTATGTCACATTGAGCGCCATATCTGTAGCAATCATTGCGTCAAAAACGTTACCACCTTTCTTCATAATCTCAACGCCTATGCGTGAAGCCTCTTCTCTCGCCGAAACAACCATAGCTTCCTGAGCAATAAGTCCCTGTACGGGCGCAGGAGCAGGCGCTTCTGTCTTACAGTTTATAAATAATAGGGGAATGCAGAGTAAGAGTAAATACTTCATAGGTTGGATTTGTAATGGATATTAAAATTTAATTTGTCCTGGTAGATATTTATAAATACCTCTGTCAAATGAACCCCAATAATAGAGTGTACCTGAAAACCAAAAGACAGTAATTTCATCGTTTATTTCAAATGGTTTTGAATTGCTACTTGCGTATTTCAGCTTTCTTAATTCAGATGTATTATCATTAATAGACACATAAGGATATGGTAACAATGTATAATCATTTCTCATAGGCCCTTTCTCATTTCTATACTCAACAACTTTTGCGGTTAAGGGCTTGCTTGCATTGCGCATTTTTAAAAATGTGACTTTAGAGTTCCACAGGATTAAATATAACAGAATCAGTATGAATAACAATCCCCAAATCATAAACTTAAAGCTCTTCTAGTTTTAATGCAACAAAGGCTTGTAATTCTTTAAAGAACCGTGTGAACTCATCTTCAAAGGCTTCATAATGTTCGGCAAGGTCTTCTATGGCTTTATCCATCGCTACGCGGCGTTTTGTGCGTATGTTCATATTGTAAAGCACAGTGCCTATGCCTTCCATAGTTGCATAGCTGAGGAGCCAGTTTTGCTCCATCATAGGGATCATCATTTTCTGTATGCGACCCGTGAGCAAGTGGTGATGGTCCTGTAGTAGCTGGTAAAAGTTAACTATGTACACATCTAGCGCTGTATCGTGATAGTTGTTCCAGTTTTTGGCTAGAAAGTGATCATAAATAATATCTACTATCACACCAGAGTAGTGACCATACTTTGCGTGCAGGCGTTTTGTACTCTGCTTTACAATAGGGTGACTATCTGTGTAGCTATCTATCCAGCGATGCACGAGTATACCTCGCTGTATATCATCACTATACTTGAGGTACTTTTTACCTTTTATACCATCTGCCATAAAGTTGCCTATAGTTTCCATAGGTAAGCCATCGGTAAGGTAAATGTGTGCGAGAAAATTCATAGTGGTGAAGTTAATAGGAAAAATTAACCTGTTCAAAGATTTTATGAGGCATTGTGAAGCAATGCATTCTTGTTAGGCTGGTACGTATGTGTTTTAGTACTTTTGTTTAACAATCAAAAAAACGAAGATTAATTACGCTTTCGCGAAAGCGTACTCAAAATTTACATATGACATTAATAAAATCTATATCAGGAATACGTGGTACCATAGGAGGTCGCACGGGTGAAAACCTTACACCAGTAGATGCAGTAAAATTTGCTGCAGCATACGGTGCGTGGCTCAAAAATGATCGTAATAAAGAAACCTACAGAGTAGTAGTAGGGCGTGATGCACGTATATCTGGATCTATGATACAAGAGCTTGTGATGAACACGCTCGTGGGTATGGGAATCCATATTATAGACCTTGGCCTCTCTACCACACCTACGGTAGAAGTTGCCGTACCTATGGAACACGCAGATGGTGGTATCATACTCACTGCCTCGCATAACCCAAAACAATGGAACGCGCTTAAACTATTAAACAGTAAGGGTGAGTTTCTTAATGGAGTAGAAGGGGAGAAAATTTTAAATTATGCAGATAATGAAGATTTTACCTTTGCAGAGGTAGATGATCTGGGTAAAATCACAAAAAATGATGCCTACATAGATTTGCATATAGAAGAGGTAAAAAACCTTGAGCTTGTAGATGTAAACGCTATTAAGGATGCTAAGTTCAAAGTAGTGGTAGATGGTGTAAACTCTACGGGAGGTATTGCCATACCAAGATTACTAGAAGAGCTAGGCGTAGAGGCAGTAAAATTATACTGTACTCCTAACGGGGAGTTTCCTCACAATCCAGAACCCCTTAAGGAGCACCTAGGTGACATCTGTAAGATGGTGGTAGATGAGAATGCAGATTTTGGTATCGTAGTAGATCCAGATGTAGACCGTCTTGCTTTTATAGATGATAAGGGTGAAATGTTTGGAGAAGAGTATACCCTCGTTGCTTGTGCAGATTATGTACTAGGAGAGACTAAGGGTAATACGGTGTCAAACTTATCTTCATCACGTGCGCTACGTGATATCACAAGAAAACACGGCGGAGAATACTTTGCAAGTGCGGTAGGAGAGGTAAACGTAGTACAAACTATGAAGGACCAAAACGCTGTAATAGGCGGAGAAGGAAATGGTGGAATTATCTACCCAGCATCGCACTACGGTCGTGATAGCCTGGTAGGTACGGCGCTTTTCCTTACACACCTTGCAAAGCTTAAAATCTCTGTGAGCGAACTCAAAGCTAGTTATCCTCCATACTTTATGAGTAAGCAAAAGATCCAGCTCACACCAGGTCTTGACGTAGATGCATTACTAGAAAAGATGGCTGCCAAATATGCAAATGAAGACGTGTCTACGGTAGATGGTGTAAAAGTAGATTTTGAAAATCACTGGGTACACTTACGTAAGTCTAATACAGAACCTATTATACGTATTTACACAGAGGCAAGCACACAAGCCGAAGCAGACCAAGTTGCAAATGATATGATTGCTACTATAAAGGAAGTTGCAGGAATATAATCATTGACAGTAGTAAAATCCTGAAATCAATTTTGTTTTATTTTAAATCCACATTATAATGATTAATTATCGCATAATATTTTCTCTTGTTTTTTTACTCTGTTCTATGAATGTCTTTTCACAAAACAATCTTTCTAATAAAAAAGAAAGTAGACAAGCCATTAGGCTTATGAGTAAGGAGGACTTGTCAAAATTTAAAATAGATACTGAGGAATCTGAAAACGAAGTATTAGATTTTAAATTACGAGTAGACAAGCGTCCATCAATTCTTATAAAAGGTAATAAAATCGATGGAAGAGGTTTGTCTCTAATTCAAAAAACATCTCGTGGATCACAGGTCATCGTATATGATATAAGACGAAAAAATGTCGACTCATTAAAAGTTGGAACTTATGAATTTGTTGTAAGAGATTAAAATTTATGTTTATACAATTTTAAAAAGGAGCGCCACGGCGCTCCTTTTTTGTAGACTTTTTTAATAAATTTACATCCTAAAGTTTTGATTATGAATACATTAAAGTCTACTAAGCCTAGCGGTAAACTAGAGAATTACTTTTCACGCTTTCGCGAAAACATCATTGGTATTAACCAAAGTTTTCAATCTCCATACGGAACAAAGCAGCTTTTATACACAGACTGGACCGCCTCAGGAAGGTTATATGGTCCCATAGAGGAGAAGATGTTGCGCGACTTTGGTCCCTACGTAGCAAATACCCATACAGAGACGACCGTCTCAGGTACTGCTATGACAATGAGCTATCATAAAGCAAAGCACATCATAAAAGAGCACGTAAATGCAGATGAGAATGATGTACTCATAGTGGGTGGTAATGGTATGACAGGTATGATCAATAAATTTCAGCGCATACTTGGACTAAAAGTGCCAGAAAACATAAAGAAATTTACAGAAGTACCTGCAGAGATAAAACCTATTGTTTTTGTAACACATATGGAGCATCACAGTAATCAAACTACGTGGCTAGAGACCACGGCAACAGTAGTGGTCGTGCCTGCAAAAGAAGATGGACGCTTTTGTATACAGATGTTTGAACAAGAACTACTCAAATATGAAGATCACCCTTTTAAAATAGCATCTATTACTGCTTGTAGTAATGTAACAGGTATACAGACACCATATCACGATGTGGCGAGACTTATGCACGCTCACGGTGGTTTATGTTTTGTAGACTTTGCGTGTAGTGCGCCTTATGTGCATATTGATATGCATCCAGAGAATAAAGAAGAGCGCCTAGACGCTATTTTCTTCTCTCCACACAAGTTTTTAGGAGGTCCAGGCTCTTCTGGAGTTTTAATCTTTAATAAAGATTTATATAAAAACGTGGTACCAGATAACCCAGGAGGAGGCACCGTATCGTGGACAAACCCTTGGGGTGAGCATAAGTATATAGATAATATAGAAGAGCGTGAAGATGGGGGTACTCCGGGTTTCTTGCAAACCATACGTACAGCCTTATCAATTAAAGTAAAAGAAGAGATGGGTGTAGATAATATACTCGCTCGTGAGCACGAACTTATAGACATCATTTGGAATGAGCTAGAAACGGTAGAAAACGTAAAAATTCTTGCAGGTGATCATAAGGATAGACTAGGTGTTATTTCTTTTTATATAGAAGAGTTGCACTTTAATCTAGCAGTCAAATTACTCAATGACCGTTTTGGGATACAAACTAGGGGCGGTTGTAGCTGCGCAGGAACTTATGGGCATTATTTACTCAATGTAGATCAAAAAACATCAAACTCGCTCGCTTGTGAGATAGATGCGGGTAACTTAATACAAAAGCCAGGATGGATACGTATGTCGATTCACCCTACCATCACAAATGAGGAAATAGCTTATGTATGCGCGTGTATAAAAGAACTAGCCTTACACCATAAAGACTGGTCTCAAGATTATATATACCAACCTTACTCAAATGAGTACTTACATAAAGACGATAAGGCAACCTCTTTGAGTCGTAGTACTGCTATAGACTCTTGGTTTGAATTTTAATACTATTTCTTAGACTTATTTATCTCAGAAAGGACTTCCTCCTTTTTGCCTAAAAGTTTAAAACGTTTATGAGTCCAGAGGTAATACTCTGGATTTTTACGTATTTGAGCTTCTAGGGCGGCGGCATAATTTGTCATAATCTCGCCATCTTCGGTTTGAGAACCATCTGGTGTAATGAGTTGGAAAGATCCTTTGTAGTAGCCACGTTTTATCTTTTCTGTACCGTAATAAAATACGGGTAGTTTAAACTCTTTTGCAATACGTTCTACCCCAGTAAAGAAAGGTAACTCGTGACCTAAAAATTGTGTCCAGTAGCGAGCACGGTGAAATCTAGGCGATTGGTCTGCTACAAAGCCGTAACAACCTGTTTTATTCTCACTCTCATTTTTTCTTATAAAGCGCATTGTATCCTTAGAATCTATAAGATAGGTGTTCCATCTACTACGTATCTTGCGTATGAGGTTATCAAACTGTTTGTGTTTTATCTTTTTATAAACTCCGTAGCCCGGATTTTCCATAGATAGTTGTAGTGCAAATATCCACTCATAACTTGCGTAGTGTCCCATCATAAGGAGTGAGCTTTGTCCTTCCTTATCATATTTTGTAATGAGTTCCTTGTTAGAAAATTGGTAACGTTCAAGAAGATCCTCCTTTTTTATATTCATAGATTTTATCATCTCTAGAAACATATCACAGAGATGGCTATAAAATTTACGTTCTATGGTATGGAGTTCTTCTTCAGATTTTTCTGGGAAGGTAGTCTTTAGGTTATATCTCACTACTTTCTTACGATAGCCTATAACTTTATAAATAACGAAATAACAGAAATCTGAAAGCAGATAAAGCCCTTTAAAAGGGAGTATGGAGATGAGCCATAATAGCGGATAAAACAACCAGAAAACAATAGCTTTCATTCAGATATAGTTAAGATATTAATCTCACAAATATAGCTATCTTTACAAGTAAAACTTAGTATTTATGGCGGATTTACATCCAGTTACAATTGCAATTATCTTAGCAAATGTCCTATTCTCTATGAGTGGTTTTAAAAACTACTCAATGTTTGAGAAATATAAATTTAACGTAGGAGCTATACGTAGAGGAGAGCAAGTACGTATGGTATCTTCTGCCTTTTTACACGCAAACACGCAGCACTTATTATTTAATATGCTCACGCTATATTTCTTTGCAAATGCTGTTATCTACACTATAGGCGTACCTAGATTTTTACTTGTGTATGTTTCTAGTTTACTATTAGGAAATTTACTTTCTTATTTTCTACATAAAGATGAGTATCACTACTCTGCAGTAGGAGCTAGTGGCGCAGTAATGGGGGTAGTGTATGCTGGGATACTTCTCAATCCAAGGTTAGAAATTTACTTTATGCCAGGTTGGGTATTTGGGGTGGGGTATATGATTTACTCTATTTATGGTATGGTGAAGCGTAATGATAATATAGGGCACGATGCCCATTTTGGGGGAGCTATTGCTGGATATGTAATTGCAATTATCTCTGCGCCTATACTTCTAGAAGAGCGACTTTTAATAGTTATTGCCCTAGCTTTACCTATTATTGCTTTCTTTATTCTTTTTAAATTAGGAAAGATTTAAGGAAACCTCTTTTATTGTTTTTTATATTGAGAGAAACAAAAAACCAATAATTATGAAATATATAACCGCATTAATTCTATTAATCACAATGTCTATATCTGCTCAAAACAACACAATGCAACCCCTAGTAAACGTTACCGGTGAAGGAATTGTTAAGGTAGTGCCAGACGGTGTAAACATACGCGTGCGCGTAGAAAATCAAGGAAAGGAAGCAAAACAAGTAAAAGCAGAAAACGATCAAGCTATAGATAATGTTATAAAGTTCTTACGTAGTCAAGGTATAGATAGTAAGTATGTACAAACAGAATACATAAACCTTAATAAAAACTATGATTATAACAGTAAGACCTACAACTATAATGCAAACCAAACACTTACCATAAAACTCAAGGAGTTAAAGATGTATGAAGGTGTAATGGCAGGACTTCTTAATTCTGGTATTAATCGTATAGATAACGTACAGTTTACCTCTTCACAGATGGATGCTCTCAAGGCAGATGCTCGTGTGAAAGCAATCAAAAATGCCAAAGATAAGGCCACTGCATATGCTGGTGCTTTAGGTCAAACTATAGGTAAAGCAGTACAAATAAGTGAGCAAGGTAGTGCTTCACCACAACCACCTATGTACAAGGCTAGAATGATGTCTATGGAGATGGATAACGCCGCAGGAGGGGAGACCATCGCTCCAGGAGAGCTTACAATCACTACAAAAATCTCTGTAAGTTTTGAATTAAAATAAGCTTAACTAAGATTAACGACTTGTTAACCATTCTTATAGCTTTCTCAAAGTATCTTTAAGTTATGAAAAGGAAAGAAAAAGAAACCAACAAATCTGAGCGCGAAAAAGAGATCGATGCACGCATCGTAAGAGATGATCCGCAACCCATTTCTATAGGTAACGGAGTGCATAGAGATCCGTCTAAACTTGCGATAAAAGAAGCAAAAGACGAAGCGCTCCAGAGAGCAAAGAAAGAAAATTAAGTTGTATTACAACAAAGGCAAAGAATATTATTCTTTGCCTTTTTACTTTTACGATAACGCTTTCGCGAAAGCATCATTTACAAATTATCTGTTTCTAGAACTTCTTAGATTCTTAAATTTAGGTTCTGGATTTTTTTCGGCATGAGTTTTAGCAGAGTCTGCTACGAGTCTATGTATTTCGGCCATTTCCTCGTCAGTGATATAGCGCCATTTTCCTTCTTCTACATCTAAGGATATATTCATTATTCTATTTCGCTTTAAGCGAGTAACTTCATAATCTAGTGCTTCACACATTCTACGTATTTGCCTGTTAAGACCTTGTGTGAGTATAATTTTAAAAGAAAATCTACTTAACTGCTCCACATGACAAGTGCGGGTTACCGTGTCTAGTATAGGTACACCGTTGCCCATTTGCTGTATAAACGAGGGTGTGATAGGCTTATCTACCCACACTTCATATTCCTTCTCGTGGTTATTGCGAGCGCGCAATATTTTATTTACAATATCGCCATCATCAGTAAGAAATATAAGCCCCTCAGAAGGTTTGTCTAGTCTACCTATTGGAAAAATGCGACTAGGGTAATTAATATAATCAATAATATTATCTTTCTCTACACGTGTATCAGTTGTGCAAACAATACCCACAGGCTTATTAAACGCTATGTAAACGGGTTTTTCTGTGGTGGCAGAGATAAGTTGGCCATTTACACGCACTTCGTCACCTTGAGTGATTTTTGTACCCATTTCTGGGATTTTGCCATTTATGGTCACACGTCCTTGCTCAATTAATTTATCGGCAGCGCGGCGGGAGCAGTAACCTACTTCACTTAGATATTTATTTATGCGGGTTTGTTTTCTTTCTTCCATAGAGCTACAAAAGTACTATATAATTGAACAAAAAAAATGCCAGTCGTGAGACTGGCATTGCAAGTTCATAAAAGTGAACTAAAAAGTTATATGTGCTTAGTCAATTACTCTGACGTTTACTGCATTTAATCCTTTTTTACCTTCTTTTAATTCAAACTCAACAGCGTCACCTTCTCTTACCTCGTCGATAAGTCCTGTTACGTGTACGAAGTGCTCTTGGTTTGCTTCTTCTTCATTGATAAATCCAAAACCTTTAGTGTCGTTGAAGAATTTTACTGTTCCTTTGTGCATTATAATAATTTAAATATGTTAAGTTACAAATTTACAGTTATTTAATGCAGAAACTATTAATTGTGGCTAATTGTTTTAAAATTGTTTTTCGTACGCTTTCGCGAAAGCCAGAACTCATCTAATCCCTATCATATAGACGATTAACAAGCTAAAATTTAATCGTAAAAGCAGCTTTTTATCCAAATTAGGTCACATAGATCATAAAGATTGTCTGCCTAATCTCGTAACTTGCGCTCAAAACCGACAAGCATGGCTCTTACAAACAATGATATCTTTAAAAAATTACGTGTAGCGCTTCAATTGCGCGATGATGAAATAATTGAGATATGTAAGCTCGTAGAATTCCAAGTTTCTAAGAGCGAATTAGGAGCTATTTTTAGAAAACCAGATCACCCGAAGTACATGGAATGTGGTGACCAGTTTTTACGTAATTTTTTAAACGGTCTAGTGATACACAAGCGTGGACCGATGCCTCCTAAGAAGAAGTAATCATTCTTCATTACTTCTTTTTAAACGTTTACCTATCATAGCTGTAGCATTTGTCTAGGGTGTTTTGATAAGTTCCTAGAGCATTATTTGAGAATGTTAAGTGCTATAGTAAAGCAGCATAAATTTGTTTTTTTACCAAATGCTCTAAAATTTAAAAAGCATTAATAGCTACAAGGTTGTAGAACAACGAATTATATAGTCGATCGTCGAAATTTTAACATTAACCACATTGCAATGACTAACTTGGCCCTATAATGAGTTAGTTTATGCGTTTACTGTTTTATATTGCTTTTTGCCTTTTAGGTAATACGGTACTTTCACAAGTTGGTATAGGTACCGCAAACCCTCAAAATGATTTACACGTTAATGGTGGTTTGCGCATAGATGATAGCCCGTTGGGATCAGATGATGATGCTAGGAGTAGATTACTAGCTAGAGATGCAAACGGAGATATCGTAACTGTACAATCAAGTCAGATAGTTGAGAGTGTTGCAGTCCCTCAACTTGCTTATCAAGCAAAATTTGGAGTTACCACTTCCAGTATTTTTGAAACATGTTTTCCATGTAATACAGGTGACAGTCGTAGGATAGAATTTGTTGATCCAGAAGTAAGCATCAATAACACTTCACTAGTAACTTTAATAGATCCAAGTGCAACAAACGGCGATGAATATTTTCAAATAGAAGCCGACGGATTCTATAGATTTGAGATTAACACTAACATTACTTTAAGTGGCTCGACAGACTTTTTAATAAATTTACAGCTTGATAACGATAAAGTGACACTAACTGATGAAACAGATAGTTTTAGAGTATTTGGGGGAATACCCAGAGGAAATGTTTTTTCTCCTCTTTCTTTACCTATTTATGCTACAGACGTGAGATTTTACAACGCTGGTGATCATATTACTTTAAGTCTATTTATGGCCTATGTAAGCACATCAGGGGGGCGAGAGGTTTCTAGTTTAAAACCTATAGGTACTTCTTATATAGGTCAAGTGATCATAACAAAATACTAGAATTAAATTTTACTTGTTTTTATAACAACGAGCTCACTGTTTTCAAGCGTTGTAAAAAATAAGTAAACCTCACCTCCATCTTTAATCTTAAGCTTCTTGCGTATATCTTCTACCTTCATAGGAAAATTACGGGTGGTGATATTTGCCTTATTGATTTGTAACTCTTTTGCTACTTTCTTTGAGTAGGGTAGTACCTCTAAAATTTCAAAGCGTCTTCCAGCAAATTCTTTTAACTCTGCCGATGTGTAGAGGTGTGAGTGTTCATGTAGTTTATCTACCTTAAAATGATCACAAACCCAATGAAAAGCTCCGCTTTTCATAAGTGCAGCATTAGGCTCATACAAATATGTTTGAGGTGCTGCATATGTGGGAGTAGATTCAAAAATTGCGGTATAATCAAATTCAAGTAGAGGATCTTCTGAGTCTAAGTTAACAACGGTAACTTGAGGAATACTCATTTTTTTAGACGATAGCTTCCACAGTAATTCTTTTACCTCGTTTTTAAGTGCAACGATATGAATTTCGGCAACATGTTGTAGTTCTTCTAGCCCCGCCGAAATATCTAGTAAGGGCGCCGTTTTAATCCATAAGCTATCACACTTAGAGAGTAATAGATTTTTGTACAAAGGAACATTAGGTAGGCAATCTTTGAGCATAAATACCTTTCCTTTTGCGTCTGTACGTCTTCCAGGATCTAAAAAAAGGGTGTCAAATTTCTGCTCAGTATTAGAAAAGAATTCTATGGAATCACCTACTATAAAATCAATATTATTTTGTTGAAGTGTAATCGCATTTCTTTTCGCGAAAGCGGAAAGTTCGCCGTTCATTTCTATGTGCGTTACCTGCTTTGAAATTTGAGCAAAGTAAAATGCATCTATACCAAACCCTCCAGTACCATCTACAATATGGTCACCTATCATAAGACTCGATTTGTAGCGAGCTGTAGCTTGTGATGACGTTTGTTCTAGGTTGAGTTTAGGTGGGAATAAAATACCATCTGTCTCATGCCACAGCGGTAATTTTCCCTTTGCTTTACGTTTACCTTCTAGCTGTTGCGCTAGTTCTTGAACGCTTATTTCTTTAAACGGACTACCCTTGAGAATGAATGAGTGAAGTGGTGTTTGTTCATGAAGCTGTAAATAATCACGCACTTCAGGATCTAAAAGCATGGTGTTCATTACAAGTCTTGTGTAAGTTTTTGAACAATTTTATACTCACTTAAAAATTCCTTAGAAATCACTTTAAGTGCAGTGTATACAGGTACGGCAAGAATCATCCCAAATACCCCAAACAATAATCCTGCAATGATGATAGCAAGAAATATTTCTAATGGATGTGATTTTACACTATTGCCAAAAACAAAAGGTTGTATGATAAAGTTATCTACCATTTGTGCAGCTCCATAGCATAAGAAAATCCAAAATAACTTGGGTAATATGACAGTTCTAAAATCCATATTGATATTGCTAGATGTCACAAGTAATAGCATCACACCACCACCTACCAGCGGACCGATATAAGGAACTAGGTTCAAAACCGCACAAAATAGCGCGATTGCAAGTGCATTGTCTATCCCAAAGGAAAGCAAGATAATCCCATAGAGCACAAACATGGTAAACACCTGTATAATTAGGCCGATGAAATAGCGAGAAAGTAAGTATTTAATCTTTTCAAAAACACGTAAAAACTTGCCTTCATTACCTCTTCTAGCAAAAACTAACAGGCTGTTTACTAAGAGTCTATTGTCTTTTAAGAAAAAGAAAGTGATAAAAATTATGGCAAAAATTCCTATTCCAGCAGCTCCTAGGTTTCCGATAATACTGTTTAAAAATGTTGGGATAATCCCAAAATCAAAATTCTTGACAAAGTCGGCTTCTTGTACGCCTTGTATGATGGTCATTTTATTAATACCAAAATAAGCTGCAATCTCTCCATATAGTCTGTTGATATTGACCTTTACATCATCAAAATTAATCTGACTAAGATGCTGACTTTGATCAATCACCACAGGTATAAACAAGGCTAGTACGCCCATGATAATCGTGAGAAGTAACAAAATGGTGACTACAGATGCCCAAGTGGGACTAAACTTAAGTGAGTAGCGCAAGAACTTTACAATAGGTCTTCCTACTAATGATAATACAGCAGCTACGGCGAGATAGACAATAACACTTTGAATGGTGTATAATAACCATAATACCATAAGAACGCCTACCACAACGCCTATTGCTCTTAGTATACCTATGCTTATTATTTTTGCTTTGAGTGGTTTCATTTGCGAGTGCAAGATACTATAATTATGACCTTGTAAGTTCATAAAGCGCGATTCCTGTAGCTTGAGCCACATTCATACTGCTGTTAATTCCATACATCTCAATATGAGTTGTAATATTACATTGTTCAAGAGTATCAGCAGTAATTCCTGTACTTTCTGCACCTATAACAAGAACGACTTTATCTAGCCTAGCACTATCTATTGTGCTCAGTGCTATACTATTTGATGTGATTTCTAAGGCAATACTAGTAAAGGAAAGGTCATGTAGCTCTTGCAATGTATTTTTTATAGTATCGCTTGCGCGAAAAGGTACTGTCTTTTCTGTGTTTCTAGCTGTTTTACGTAAACGACTACTTCCTGTATCTGGCTGATTGCCACAGAAAATAATTTCCTTTACACCAAAGGCATCTGCAAGTCTAAAAATACTTCCAGCATTTGCAGGGCTTGTTATATGCTCACAAACAAGAATAATCTCTTTATTGTGAGTAGATGGTTTGTGATGATTATGGGCGAGTTGCACGGTCTGGTGAATTAAATATTAGTTCTCAAAAGCATATTTAACAATATTAGCACCCATTTGTAGTGCTTTCTCGCGTACGCTTTCTGGATCTCCATGTACTTCTGGATCTTCCCAGCCGTCACCTAGGTCTGACTCTGTAGTAAAAAGCACTACAAGTCTATCCTCATAAAAAAGTCCTAGCGCTTGTGGCCTTTTGCCATCATGCTCATGGATTTTAGGTAATCCTTTGGGAAATCTATATGCGCTAGAAAATACAGGATGAGTAGCGGCAAGTTCTGAAAGATCTTGCTCTGGAAAGATCTTTTTAAGTTCCTTAGGCAAGTACTCAGCCATTCCGTAATTATCATCTATGTGTAAGAAACCACCACTTATAAGATAATTGCGTAGGTTTTCTACATCATTGTCAGTAAAAAGAACATTACCATGTCCTGTCATATGCAATAGCGGGTATTGAAAGATGTCTGTGCTTCCTGCATCTACAGACACAGGATTTACATTCATCTTCGTATTGATGTTTTTATTGCAATAGGTAATGAGATTAGGTAGTGCTGTTGGATTGCTATACCAGTCTCCGCCACCTCTATATTTGAGCACTGCTAAATCTTGCGCTTTCGCGAAAGCGAACATAAATAACGTGATAACAAGTGCGAGAATACTACGCTTCATAGATTTTTTGATAAAAAATAAAAATAGTGAATCCCTATATGATGGAAGTCCTAATTAACAAGAAAGTTGTACCAGAAAACTAAAGTGCTGAAGATTAGGTGTTATGATTCTGAATTGTAAGAATATATGTACAAGTAGCTTGTGTTTAATTAAGCGAGTATTTAAATTTACTCATGTAAAGTTGTAACAATTTTATCTTGCTGCGACTTACTTACTAACAATAACTTTAAAATCTAATATGAAAAAGAAAATGTATGCTTTAGCAGCTCTTTTGTTAAGTGGCGTTGCCCTTAATGCTCAAGAGGTTAGCTTTGAAGAGTATGATCTTGACAATGGAATGCACGTTATTCTTCACCAGGATAACAGTGCTCCAGTAGTAACAACATCTGTAATGTATCATGTGGGTGCAAAAGATGAAGATCCAAGTAAAACTGGTTTTGCTCACTTTTTTGAACACTTATTATTTGAGGGTACAGAAAATATTGAGCGTGGTGAGTGGTTTAAGGTCGTTTCTTCAAATGGAGGACAAAACAATGCAAACACGACACAAGATAGAACGTATTATTACGAAGTGTTTCCTTCTAACAACCTAGAATTAGGTCTATGGATGGAATCTGAACGTTTATTGCACCCAATCATCAATCAAATAGGCGTAGATACTCAAAAAGAAGTAGTGCAAGAAGAAAAACGTTTACGAGTGGATAATCAGCCATACGGACGTTTTCAAGAAGTTATAGGGAAGTTGCTTTTTAAGAAGCACCCTTACAGATGGACTACAATAGGATCTCTTGATCACCTTGCTAGTGCAACACTAGAAGATTTTCAAAAATTCAGCGATACCTATTATGTTCCAAATAACGCAGTCTTAGTTGTAGCTGGAGATATTGATGTTGCAGAAACTAAAGACATGATTAATAAATACTTTGCACCTATCCCTAGAGGTAAAGATATCGCACGTAGCACTTTTAAGGAAGATCCTGTGGTTCCTGTAAGAGAGAAGTTTTATGATCCTAATATTCAGATCCCTGCAATATTCATGGCATATAGAACACCTGCTCAAACAGAAAAAGATGCTTATGTATTAGATATGGTATCTTCTGTATTAAGTGATGGGAAGAGTTCAAGGCTTTACAAGAAACTAGTAGACGATCAGAAGAAAGCATTACAAGTATTTGCTTTTAGTGGTGCGCAAGAGGATTACGGATCTTACTTAATAGGTGCATTACCACTAGGTGATAACTCTCTAGATGATTTAATAACAGAAATGGATGAGGAGATAGTAAAACTTCAAACTACATTAATATCTGAAAGAGATTACCAAAAACTTCAAAATAAATTTGAAAACCGTTTTGTAAACTCTAACAGCAGTGTAGAGGGTATTGCAAACTCGCTTGCTCGTAACTACATGTTATATGATGATACTAATCTTATTAATACAGAGATTGATATCTACAGATCTATAACAAGAGAGGATATTAAAGCAGCTGCTATAAAGTACCTCAAAGAAAATGAGCGTGTAATATTAGAGTACTTACCAGAATCTCAAAAAGAAAATTAATGAAAAAGCATATTATATTAGGTGCACTATTAATGCTAGCAACTGCTGGTTATGCACAAGTAGACAGAAGCATACAACCTAAACCAGGCCCAGCTCCTGAGATTAATCTTAAAGACCCAGCATCTTTTAAGCTCAAGAATGGTCTTAAAGTAATGGTTGTTGAAAATAAAAAATTACCTAGAGTATCTATTCAGCTCACGATGAATAATCCTCTTATTGTAGAAGGAGATAAGGCAGGCGTTGCTTCCCTTACCTCGTCTATGTTAGGTAAAGGTTCTAAAAACATTGAAAAGGATGTTTATGAGGAAGAGGTAGATTACTTAGGGGCAAACATAGGTTTTGGTTCTCAAAGTGCATTTGCTAGCGGATTATCAAAATATTTTGAGCGTCTTATAGAACTTACAGCAGATGCTGGTATCAATCCTAACTTTACACAAGTAGAGTTTGACAAGGAAAAGGAGCGTCTTATCGAAGGTTTAAAATCTAATGAGAAGAGTGTAAGTGCCATTGCAGGTCGTGTACAAAGCGTTCTTGCTTATGGAGCAGATCACCCGTATGGAGAATTTACTACGGAGGAGACGGTAAATAATGTAACTCTAGAAGATGTAAAGCAGTTTCACTCAGATTACTTCAGACCTAATAATGGATATTTAATCATTATAGGTGATGTGGATTATGATAATGTAAAGAAGATTGTAACTAAGAACTTTAAGAACTGGAAAAAAGGGAACATTCCTGAAACTCCATTCTCAGAGAAAGATAATGCATCAACTACAGAAATCAATTTCATTAACATGGATAACGCTGTACAGTCAGAAATTGCCGTGCAGAATACGGTAGAATTAAAAATGACTGATGCAGATTATTTTCCTGCCTTAATTGCAAACAACATCTTAGGTGGTGGTGGAGAAGCTCGTCTTTTTAACAACCTACGTGAAGATAAAGGATACACATACGGTTCTTATTCTAGAATAGGATCAAACGAGAAGACGGTAACACGTTTTAGTGCTACAGCTAGTGTACGTAATGTAGTTACAGATAGCTCTGTAGTAGAGATTGTAAAAGAGATTAACCGCATGGGATCTGAGCCAGTATCTGCCGAAGAGCTTGCAAATGCTAAGGCAAAGTATACAGGTAGTTTTGTACTAGCTTTAGAGCGACCACAGACTATTGCAAATTATGCCTACAATATTGAGAGCAAAGGACTCCCAAAGGATTTCTATAAGAATTACCTTTCTAACATTGATAAAGTTTCTCAACAAGACGTGCAGAATGCTGCAAGCAAATTATTTAAAGGAGACAAAGCTCGAATCGTAGTTACTGGAAAAGGAAGCGAGGTAATTGATAATCTTAATAAGGTTGTTATTAACGGTAAGGCTGTACCAGTAAAGTATTTTGATGTGTATGGTAAAGCAATTGCAAAGCCAGAATTTAAGAAAGAGCTTCCAGCAGACTTAACTGTAAATAAAGTGCTTGAATCTTACATTGCTGCTATAGGTGGTAAGGATAAGGTTGCCGCAGTAAACTCTGTGTTTATTAAGGCGCAAGGGACAGTACAAGGTATGACTCTAGATTTTGAACTTAAAAAGACGACTAAAGAGCAATTTGTACAAAACATCATGATGGGAGGTAACTCTCTCTCTAAACAAGTTCTTGATGGTGATAGCGCTTATATGGTAGCACAAGGGCAACGCAAAGACCTAGAGGGTGATGATATTGCAAAAGTTAAAGCAGAATCTTCTCCTTTTCCAGAAGTAAACTGGTTAAGTGGTGGAGCTACTCTAGAAGGTATGGAGAAAGTAGATGGTGAAGATGCTTATGTTGTAAAAGTTGATGGAGGTAAAATGGCTTATTACAGTGCAAAGACTGGACTTAAACTTCAAGAAGTTTCTGTACAAGAGGCACAAGGTCAAACGTTCAAGACTACCATCGTTTATAGCAAGTATCAAGATGTAGGAGGAATCATGTTTCCATTTACATTGAGCCAGTCTTTAGGGCCACAGGCTATAGAATTTAATGTTACAGAGATCAAAGTAAATGAAGGAGTTTCAGATGCCGATTTTGAGTAATCATTAATCATATAATTTTTAAAAGGTCAGCAGTAGCTGGCCTTTTTTTATGCTTATATTTTTCCTTACAGATAGTTCTAAATTTCTTATTGCTCCATTACTTCTTAGAATTTTTAAAAAAAAGCTAGAAGTGTATAGTTTTACGCTTTCGCGAAAGCGTAATAATAACCCTGTAAAGAAGAGAAATTATAAAATTAATGATGTATTAATTGGCTATTTGTTAATGAGGTGAACTCATGACCGAGTGTAATTATGAGATTCTGAAATTTGACAACGCTATATACTAAATGAAAAGTGATATGTATTTTTAATAAAAATAATATCCATGTCTAGAGAACCAAAAATTGAGAGATTTAATTCAAATGTGAAGTCAAAATACGAGGTGTATAACGCCATATTTATGACACTTCCCTTTGATGGTATTTCAAATACAGGAGTCTTACTTCCGCTTTTTCATTCTATTTGTAAAGCTGGATATGAGGACAATAAAAATCCTTCTGAAATAATTGAGTATTTCTTTGAAAGATATATGAGAAATGCCTCGGCAAAGGAAAGGGAAGATTTACTATTCAAATTTATACAATACATAGAGCGTCAAGTAGTACTTTTTGATGCGATAGAGGATGCTTCATATCGTATTGTAAACAATATGGACGGACGCGGAACACTGCGTAACATAAAAGAAGAAGCAGAGGCAACTGGTAAAAAGGAAGAGCTTATTGCTTACTTAAATACTTTTAAAATAAGACCAGTACTTACTGCACACCCTACGCAGTTTTATCCAGGAGTGGTGCTAGGTATTATCAATGATCTTAGTGAAGCAATACGAGAAGACCGTCTAGAAGATATTAAATCATTACTGGCTCAATTAGGAAAAACACCTTTCTTCAAGAAAGAAAAACCTACGCCTTATGACGAGGCTGTAAGTTTAATATGGTATCTAGAAAATGTATTTTACCATAGTGCAGGTGCTATTTATGATTACTTGCACAAGCATTTAATACAAGATGAAGCTTTTAGCAACTCCCTAGTAGATTTAGGGTTTTGGCCAGGTGGAGATCGCGACGGTAATCCATTTGTAACTACAGAAATCACACTTAAAGTTGCTCGTAAATTGCGTAGCACGGTACTGAGAAATTATTATCGC
Source organism: Dokdonia sp. PRO95 (assembly GCF_000355805.1). Lineage (NCBI taxonomy): Bacteria > Pseudomonadati > Bacteroidota > Flavobacteriia > Flavobacteriales > Flavobacteriaceae > Dokdonia > Dokdonia sp. PRO95. Next base: position 2,953,270 of record NZ_CM001837.1, on the reverse strand, counting down.
GAGCTAAGACAACTGCGACGTCGTATTACATTTCAAGGTACAGGGGAGCTTCTAGGTTCATTAGAGGCTGCGTTATATAAAGCGATCTTTGTAGAGGGTAAACCAGAAATCGATCAAAAGCATATTCTTGCGGTCCTTAAAGAGGTACGTGATGTGGTAAGAGATAAACATCAAAGTTTATACTTAGACCATATTGATAGCTTAATTCATAAAGTAGAACTATTTGGTTTACATTTTGCCTCGCTAGATATAAGACAAGATAGTAGCATCCATAAAATTGTTTTTGAAGAAATAGTAGCACATGCTCAGATAGATGGTAAAGCCATATTTCCAGAAAATTATCTCAATTTGAGCGAAAGCGATCAAATAGAATTTTTAAATAAGGTTAGTGGATCACTAAATCCTAATGATTTTGATAACGAAGTGGTCACAAAAACACTAGGTTCCATTTATGCCATGAAAACTATTCAAGAAGAGAATGGTGAAAAAGGCTCTAATCGTTACATCATAAGTAATTCTCAAAGTGCATTGCATGTCATGCAGGCTTTTACGTTCTTAAGACTATGTGATTGGGTTATGCCTACAGCAGATGTTTCCCCACTTTTTGAGACCGTTCCAGATTTAATTGCGGCTCCAGAAGTGATGGAGGCGTTATATACAAACTCAACATACAGTGCGCATTTAAAGCGTCGCGGCATGCGCCAGACTATAATGCTAGGGTTCTCTGATGGAACTAAGGATGGAGGTTATCTTATGGCAAATTGGAGTATTTTTAAAGCCAAAGAAGCAATGACCGCCATGTCTAGAAAATATGGTGTTACCGTAATTTTCTTTGACGGTAGAGGAGGGCCACCAGCACGCGGTGGCGGAAAGACTCACCAATTTTATGCATCTTTAGGACCTAAAATTGAAGCTCAAGAAATACAGCTTACAGTACAAGGACAAACCATTAGTTCAAATTTTGGGACATTAGATTCATGTCAATATAATCTTGAGCAATTACTAAGTAGTGGTGTTGCAAATGAAGTTTTTGCATCTGCAAATAATGATATTACAGATACCGACAGAGCAACACTAGAAGCACTAGCTCAAAAGAGTTATGAAGCATATACAGCCTTTAAACAGCACGATAAATTCTTGCCGTATTTGGAGCGTATGAGTACGCTTAAATATTATGCAAAAACAAATATTGGTAGTAGACCAAGTAAACGCTCTCAGAAATCTACACTAGATTTTGGAGACTTAAGAGCGATTCCTTTTGTGGGCAGTTGGAGCCAACTAAAACAAAACGTTCCAGGTTTTTATGGTGTAGGTACTGCGCTGGCTTCTTTTGAAGAAAAAGGAACACTTGGGGAGGTGAAAGAGCTTTATAAAAACAGTTCATTCTTCCGTACGTTGCTTGAAAATAGTATGATGAGTCTTACTAAGTCATTCTTTGGTTTAACGGCTTACATGGCAGATGATAAGGAGTTTGGTGCTTTCTGGAAAATCTTATTTGATGAGTATGAACGTAGCAAGCGATTAATGCTTGAAGTTTCAGGACTTAAAGAATTAATGGAAAATGAGCAAGCTGGTAAAGCCTCCATACAAGAAAGAGAGCGCATCGTATTGCCACTTCTTACTATCCAGCAATATGCATTAAGAACTATACAAGAAATGCAAAAATCTGGAGAGCAGTCAGATAAGCTTGAGGTGTATGAGCAGATGGTGACGAGATCTTTATTTGGTAATATTAATGCTAGTAGAAACTCTGCATAAAAAAATCATCATAAGGGAGTAATGCGTTGCTCCCTTATAATAGTTAGAGTACCTTTGCGCTAGCAGGCCGCCTTATTGATCCAGCAATGGATAGGAAAGTCCGGACACCATAGGATAGCATAGCGGCTAACGGCCGTCACGCTAAATTTATTTTTAGTGGAGGACAAGTGCAACAGAAAGAATGTACAGGTAATGCTGTAGCGAACCCAGGTAAACTCTATGCGGTGCAATGTCAAGTATACTCACAGTTAAGTGCGATCCGTGCGTTGTGGGAGGGTAGGCAGATAGAGGTTACTAGTAATGGTAATCCCAGATAAATAATAAGGAATCTTTAGAATTATCTAGAGTGAACAGAATCCGGCTTATAGGCCTGCTTTTTTTTTATATAATCACTTAGCGTTAAGTGCTTCTTATAACAAATAAATCCCGCTAGCTGCGGGATTTATTTGTTATTGTATTTATTGTTTCGCTTCCCGAAGTGAATTCGTGACGAGTCTCGCGAAAGCGTGACTATAAAAATTACTATTCTTCTTCGTCACTTTCTGGCATCTCAAAAAAGCTAAAGGCATTCCCACCATAATTACGTGTCTGTACATAATTAGGAAATGAATCCATCTTAGTATATTTTCCGTGCTCAATAATGAGCAGCCCATCTTGATCTAGTAAATTTTGTTTAAAAACAAGCGTTGCTATCTTTTCAAAATCTTTAATGTCAATATCATAAGGTGGATCTGCAAAAATGATGTCATAAGTGCCTCTTGCACGTTCTAGATACTTAAATACGTCACTTTTTATAGTTTGAATTGAAAATTCAAACTCCTCTGCCGTTTTATTTATAAACTGTACACAACCATAATTTCCATCTACGGCTGTAATCTGGTCTGAGCCACGTGAGGCAAACTCATAACTTATATTTCCTGTACCTGCAAAAAGATCTAAAACCCTAAGCTGGCTCATGTGGTAGTTACTTCTCAGAATATTAAACAATGCTTCCTTAGCCATATCTGTCGTAGGGCGTACGGGTAATTTTTTTGGAGCTGCGATGCGGCGTCCTTTATATTTTCCTGAGATTATTCTTGTCATAGTAGTGTTGCGAGTAAGGATTGTGATCTAGTTGTGGCAGTAGATGGACTGTCCTTAATTATGAGATGTCTTATGTAAGTATGCGCTATATTGTAAAATTCGTCATCTTTTTCTATAGTGCCTGTAAGTGTTACGGATGTACTTTCTGGATTAAGTTCTAGTTGTTCTAGAGTGAAGAGTAAATAATATATAAAATCCTCCTTTGCGCGTATCTCAAATCTATTTATAAACAGTAGTTTTTTATTCTTGACTACTCCCATCTCAAAATAGGAACGTTGTAAATTTACTAGTACTTGAGCCTCTTCGTTATTTGAGTATTCTATGAGAAGATGTTTTGCAAATATTGTAGTGCTGTGATAATATTCAAAGGATCCAAAAGTATCAAAAAAGAAGTTATTTACGTTTGAATAAGGTACGTAGACATTAATAAGATCATAAAAATCTATCGTATCGTGGGCGATATAATCTGTACTTAAAATCTTAGTATTAAACTTGAGATAATCTGCTGCCTTCTCACTATCAAATAGGGCCTTTGGCACAAGTGTAAACAGCTCATTAGCATATACCACCGTAACCTTAGAAAACGGTTGTGCGAGCGCTTCTACTTCTTTAAAAGCTTTTTCTATCTCTAGGAGTAGAGTGGTAGGGTTCACGTTTTCGCGAAAGCGTACTACTTCTGCATCCTTCACATCTTTTGAATGGATGTGTTGAGTAAAAAAAGAAAGTCCATCCAAATGAATTTGGATGGACAGACTATATAATGAATTGGTATTGTTTTGTCTAGTTATCAACTCCGTAACTCTTAGGGAAGTTAGTGTTAGTATTTATAGACTCCATAGAACCTACAGTTAAAGCATCACCATTTACACCATCTACAGATACGATTTGCTTTTCTTTAGCAACGTAGTCTTTAGGTTGGTCTGCTAGAATGATATCTTTCTTTAGTGATATTTCAAATACTGGATACATAGTATTACTTTTTTCAATTTCTCCAGCATCCATTTCAAACTTCGCATTTACTCCTTCTATAGGAACATTTATCATTGTCTTATAGCGATCTGAACCTTTGAATAAAGAATCTTTAACTGATTTTGTACCTAACGTATCGATAACTACAATTTCTTTAAAAGTATCTACACGGAAACGTTTAGTTTTTTCTACATCAAGTACAGTAGTATCTCTACGTTGTGTAAGAGTGAATTCTGCTGTATCAATAAAACGAACTAGTTTATCAAAATCTTTCTCATACTTACCTGTAACGGTTTTATGAGCAAGCTGTGATTTTCTTAGGTCTAACATGTTCACAAGAGCAGCTTTATATCGCTCTTCTTTTATCTCATTAAATTTTACCTCTCCCCAAATTGCGTTAAAAAGAAGGTAACCTAAAGCGGCAATTACTACCCAAAGTACAAGCTGTATTACTAGTTTCATGTAATGATGTTTAATATTAGTTATGGTTAGGAACAAATCTACAATTTTTTTTTACACACAAAAATTTATTATCTCATTTTTCATTATGTAATTTGCGAGCATTCTCAAACATCTATGATTAAAGAACCCAGAGCATTTTACAAGCAGTTAGTTAAAGATTTTGTACACACGCCTACTTTAAAGCAGGACAGGCTGTTAGAGCAATTGTCAACCTTTCTATTTGACACATCTAAGGATAAAGTATTTGTTCTTAAAGGGTTTGCAGGTACAGGTAAAACTACAGTAATCGGGACTGTTGTAAAAAATTTATGGCAAGCAGGTATGACATCTGTGCTCATGGCACCTACAGGAAGAGCGGCAAAGGTGGCGAGTAATTATAGCAAAAAGCAAGCCTATACCATACACAGAAAAATTTATTTTCCAAAAAAAGAGCGTGGAGGTGGTGTATCTTTTAGTCTACAGCCTAATAAGCACAGAAATTGCATTTTTATAGTAGATGAAGCCTCCATGATTTCAGACAGAGCTGCAGAGTCAAAGTTTTTTGATAATGGCTCGCTCTTAGATGATATGATGCAATACATTTATGGTGGGCATAATTGTAAACTCATTTTAGTAGGGGATGAGGCGCAATTGCCACCAGTAAAGCTTGATATGTCACCAGCACTTGATGTTCAATTGCTCTCTATGCACTATAATAAAAATGTAGAAACATTACAGCTTGACGAAGTAATGAGGCAAGCAGAAGATAGTGGTATCCTCATGAATGCCACTTCTCTGAGAGAACAACTATCAGAAGAGTTTTATGAAGATTTTAAATTTGATCTAAATGGTTTTAAGGATGTTGTAAGGCTTATAGATGGACACGAGATTATGGATGCAATTAATGATTGTTACAGCTCTGTAGGTACAGAAGAAACCGCAATCATTGTAAGATCTAACAAGAGAGCAAATCTATATAACCAGCAAATAAGAAATCGTATTCTCTTTCAAGAAGAAGAAATATCTGCAGGAGACCACTTAATGGTGGTAAAGAATAATTACTTCTGGCTAGATGCAAAAAGTGATGCTGGATTTATTGCAAACGGTGATATTGTAAAAGTATTAGAAATACTAGCTATTAAGGAACTCTACGGCTTTCGCTTTGCAGAGGTAAAAGTGCAAATGGTAGATTACCCACAAATGCAACCATTTGAGACTGTAGTAATGCTAGATGTGCTCACACTTGAGACACCAGCACTACCTTATGAAGATGGAGATCGGCTCTATAAAGAAGTCCAAAAAGACTATGTAGACGAAACTTCGAATTACAAACGTTTCCAAAAAATAAAAAACAACAAATACTTTAACGCCTTACAGGTTAAATTCTCTTATGCTATTACCTGTCATAAATCACAAGGTGGGCAGTGGGAAAATGTTTTTATAGAGCAACCCTACCTCCCAGACGGGATGAATAAAGATTATTTAAGATGGTTATATACAGCGATAACTAGATCAAAAAGTAAGCTGTACTTAATAGGTTTTAAAGATGAAATGTTTGTAGAAGCAGAGTAGCGTTGTTATATAAATTTCCTTTAGGAGCTATTTCCCGCTTTACGCTACAATTCCTCATCGCGGCTACGCCAGCTCTTGCGGGATTTTCACTACAATCGGGGCCAGGGACTAGATAGTTATATATTTATGGCTAGTTTTTTGATTATAACGTCTGTATATAAATAAGTAAGTTTACAATTATGAGTTTTGAATTAATAGTAAGTATCATATTAGGATTTTCACTTGCCGCCGCTGCTGGTTTTAGAGTATTTGTTCCTTTATTAGTCTTAAGTTTATCTGCCCACTTTGGTTGGTTTCCTGTAAACGATACTTGGCAGTGGGTGGGTAGCGTTCCGGCGCTAGTTTTACTTGGTGTTGCTACAATATTTGAAGTAGGAGCCTATTTTATTCCTTGGGTTGATAACCTACTGGACACGATATCTGTACCACTAGCTGCAATCGCGGGTACATTACTTATGGTAGCTACTATGGGAGATATGGATCCTACTATTACTTGGGCGCTGGCCATCATCGCTGGTGGCGGAGCAGCGGCAGCTGTTTCTGGTACTACGAGCGCCACCAGATTAGGGAGTACAGCAACTACAGGCGGTATTGCAAACCCACTCGTTGCAGGTACAGAAACCATTGCAGCGACTACAGTTTCAGTAGCGAGCATCTTTTCGCCTATACTTGCACTAGTGATTGTATTGTTACTTATAGGTCTTGGCTGGAAGATTATTTCTAGGCTAAGAAGGGCCTAAGTTTTACATTTCTTTTTAAGTAACTTTGCAACTTGTTCTATGGTGTTTTATGCTTTCGCGAAAGCGTAATTATAACCAGAATAAGACATCAAAACGTGAATATATTGAAAGAAAATCTGAAGATTATAGCAATGATACCCGCACGTTATGCGGCGTCTAGGTTTCCCGGTAAGATGATGAAAGATCTTGCAGGTAAACCTGTTATTGTGCGCACCTATGAGAGTGTTGTAGCCACAAAGTTGTTTGACGAAGTATATGTAGTTACAGATAGCAATGTTATTTATAAGGCAATAGAAGCCGAGGGCGGTAAGGCCATAATGAGTGTTAAAGAGCACGAGTGCGGTAGTGATAGAATTGCAGAGGCAGTGGCTTCTCTAGATGTAGATGTGGTTGTAAACGTACAAGGAGATGAACCTTTTACTAGTAGGGAAGACTTGGCACCAGTATTAGACGTGTTTTATGGAGATGATGCTGCACAAATAGATCTTGCTAGTGTGATGATGCCTATGAAGGAGGATCAAGAGATTGTAAACCCTAATAATGTAAAAGTTATTGTAGACAATTTTGACTTTGCATTATACTTCTCTAGGTCACCACTTCCATATGTGCGCGATAATGAAGCTGGTATAATTACTTATAAACATAAAGGTATTTATGCCTTTAGAAAGCAGGCTATACTTGACTTTGCATCTATGCATATGACACCTCTTGAAAAGGCAGAAAAAATAGAGTGCATACGATTCTTAGAGTATGGTAAAAAAATTAAAATGGTACGTTCATCAAGACTTGCAATAGGTATTGATACTCCAGAAGATCTAGAAAAAGCAATTAAAATTTATTCGAATAAGTAGCGCATATGGGACTTGCAAAGTTTATATATAAAAATATTTTAGGCTGGAAGGTAATAGGTGACTTTTCTCAAGACACAGTAAAGAAGGCTGTGGTAATCGCTGTGCCCCACACCAGCTGGCACGATTTTTATATGGGTATTGTACTTCGTACTATGCTTGATGTTAAGATAGGCTTCATCGGTAAGAAGGAGCTTTTTAAATGGCCAATGGGGCCTATTTTTAAAGCAATGGGAGGTGCGCCTATAGACCGTACACCAGGTCAAGATAAAGTACAATCTATCGCAAATGTTTTTAAGGATAAGGAGGAGTTTAGACTCACAATAGCCCCAGAGGGGACACGTAAAAAAGTTGATAAGCTTAAAACAGGGTTTTATTACATTGCTCTTGCAGCAGAGGTGCCTATTATAATGGTTGCTTTTGATTTTGGTAAAAAGGAGCAACGTATATCTAAGCCATTATATCCATCAGGTAATATAGATGAAGACCTTGCACTTATTCACGAGTTCTTTAAGGGAGCTGTAGGTAAGGTGCCAGAATATAGTTTTACTCCAGATGAGTAGAAAGTTTATAAGTACTTAAATAAAATGCCTCAATACTATTTAAAGTATTGAGGCATTTTTTATTTGTAAGAGTGATTAGGATTTAAGCTTCTTTGTAAGTGCCTGCTGTTTTCTTTCTCCAGGCGTCCAGCATCCAGCTTGTTTTTTCTAGTTCACGTATGTAGGCCCCTATAAGGTCTATGGTACCTTCGTCACCAGCGTCGTCTGCTTTTTTTACAACAGCGCTTAGTTGCTTGAGAATTTTCCCGTGATCTCCAAGTATCGTGTCTACCATATCTCTGTCAGACAGATCAGATTTTGACTCTTTGATGCTAGATGCTTCAAGATAATCTGAGAGATTACTTACCGGTGCAAAACGCAATGTTAGGATACGCTCTGCAATCTCATCGATTTTAATCTTGGCATCATCATAAAGTTGTTCAAACTGCTCGTGTAAGTCAAAAAAGTTCTCACCAGAAACATTCCAGTGAAAATTGCGAAGTTTTTGGTAGTATACGTGATAGTCAGATAAAAGTATGTTGAGCTCTGTAACTGTCTCTTTAGTTTTTTTTGTGTCTAAGTTTAAATAATTCATAGTTCTTTGGTTTTTATATAAAATTACAAAGGCTTAGAGGTCTGAGGGTTATTTGAGAGTTGGTTTGGGATAAGTTTAACCCGATATGCTAAGATTGTTATAAAAAAACAATGTTCTGACTGCATAGAAAATACTTTATATTTGGATTAAAAAAATAATGGATTTAGACCTGAAGAATGAGCTTGAAGGTAAAATGATTTTAGTGACAGGAGGAGCTGGTTTTATAGGTTCTAATATCTGTGAGGTTCTTATTAATAATGGAGCAATTGTAACTTGTCTCGATAACCTTGCAACGGGGCATAAACATAATCTAGATGCTATCATAGATCATTCAAAGTTTACTTTTATAGAAGGTGATATAAGGGATATGGAAACTTGTAAAAAGGCAGTGTCTCAGAGTGACTATGTATTGCATCAGGCTGCATTAGGATCTGTACCAAGATCAATAAAAGATCCTGCAACGAGTAATGAAGTCAATGTAGGTGGATTTTTGAATATGCTCATTGCATCTAAAGATAAAGGTGTAAAGCGTTTTGTGTATGCGGCAAGTTCTTCAACTTACGGAGACTCTCAAGGATTGCCAAAGCAAGAAGATATTATAGGGAAACCATTGTCTCCTTATGCCATCACAAAATATGTAAATGAGTTGTATGCAGATGTATTTCATAAAACCTATGGGATAGATTGTATAGGGCTTAGATATTTTAATGTTTTTGGTAGAAAACAAGATTCAAATGGCGCTTATGCGGCTGTGATACCTAAGTTTACAAAACTTTTGATGAATCAAGAATCACCAGTTATAAATGGGGATGGGAGTTATTCTAGAGATTTTACATATATAGATAATGTAATAGAAATGAATATTAGGGCGATGCTTTCTAAAAATAAGGAAGCCTTAAATACAGTCTATAATGTAGCTTATGGTGAACGCATTGATCTAATGGAATTAATTAAAATTTTGAAAAAAGAATTATCATTTTTTGATTCTTCAATAAGTAATATTGCAGTGATTTTCGGTCCCAATAGAGTAGGTGATGTCCCTCATTCTCTTGCAGATATAAGTAAGGCAAAAAAATTATTAGGATATAATCCAGAATACAGCGTACGTCAAGGTTTGGTAGAGGCTGTAAAATGGTATTATGATAATCTAGTCTAATACTAGATATTTGATTAAATTGCTTATTCTGCAATTTATAAAAATGAGGGCTTGTAAGCCTTTGGAGGTCTATATATAATGGAAAATATTAAAATAGGAGTAATTGGACTAGGGTATGTTGGTCTGCCTTTAGCTTGTTTGTTTGCATCAAAATATAATGTTGTAGGTTATGATATTAACAACAAGCGAGTAGAAGAAATTAATTCAGGTATTGATACTACCTTAGAAGTTCAAAGTAGTCATCTGAAAAGTGTTTTGCAATCAACTTTAAAAACTAACGGACTTAAGTGCTCAAGTATCTTAAATGATATTGCAGATTGTAACGTTTACATTGTTACGGTGCCTACTCCAATAGATGTTCACAAGAAGCCAGTCCTCAAGCCTCTTTATGACAGTAGTGCTGCTATTGGAGCTGTACTAAAGAAAAATGATATAGTCATTTATGAGAGTACGGTATATCCTGGAGTAACAGAGGAGGAGTGTGTTCCTATTTTAGAAAAACATAGTGGATTAATATTTAATAAAGACTTTTTTGCTGGTTATTCTCCAGAAAGAATTAATCCAGGAGATAAATTGCATACGGTAGATAAAATTTTAAAAGTTACATCTGGAAGCACACTTGAAATAGGTAGGAAGGTGGATGATTTATATGCTTCTGTAATAACCGCAGGAACGCACCTAGCACCTTCAATTAAAGTGGCAGAGGCAGCAAAAGTCATTGAAAATTCTCAAAGAGATATCAATATAGCTTTTGTAAATGAGCTTGCTAAGATTTTTAATCTTATGGATATAGATACTCAAGATGTACTCGAAGCGGCAGGAACAAAATGGAATTTTCTTCCTTTCAAGCCTGGCTTGGTAGGTGGGCACTGCATTGGTGTGGATCCATATTATCTTGCTGAAAAAGCACTAGATTTAGGGTATAATCCTGAAATTATTTTGGCAGGTAGACGCCTCAATGACAGTATGGGGGCATACGTGGCTAGTCAAGTAATAAAGCTATTACTTAAAAATGATATTCCGGTTAAAGGTTCTGAAATTCTTGTATTAGGAATTACTTTTAAAGAAAATTGTCCTGATGTCCGCAACTCAAGAGTTGTTGATATTCATAAGAATTTAATGGAGTATGGCGTAAATTTGACAACATTTGATCCTTGGGTAAATAATGAAGAAGTTTTTAAAGAATTTGGAATTGACGTAATGACTGAATTGCCTAATCAGAAATTTGATGCAATTATTCAAGCGGTTTCACACGATAAATTTCAAAAAATAGATTTTTCATTATTGAGAAAAGATGCATCTATTATTTATGATGTAAAGGGAACAATAAAAGGTAATGTAGACGGTAGATTATAGATGAATATATTAATAACAGGAGGAGCAGGTTTTATAGGTTCTCACGTAGTGAGGCTATTTCTAGAAGTTTTTCCAGAGAGTCATATTTACAATCTTGATGCACTTACATATGCAGGTAACCTAGAGAACCTGGCTGATGTAGAAGCGTCTAGCAATTATACATTTATAAAAGGGGACATCAATGAAGCCCCCTTTTTGATGACCTTATTTTCCAAATATCAATTTGATAAGGTAATACACCTAGCAGCAGAGTCTCACGTAGATAGAAGTATTAAAAATCCTCTAGCTTTTGTGCAGACTAACGTTATTGGAACATTAAACTTGCTCAATGCAGCTAAGGAAATATGGAAAGATAATCTTGATAACAAGCTTTTCTACCATATAAGTACAGACGAGGTGTATGGTACACTTGGTGAGACAGGCTTGTTTACAGAGACTACATCATACGCCCCAAACTCACCCTATGCTGCATCTAAGGCAAGCTCAGATCATTTTGTAAGAGCTTATGGAGAAACCTATGGTTTGCCATATATCATTAGTAATTGCTCTAACAATTATGGACCTAATCAGTTTCCAGAAAAACTGGTTCCTCTATTTATAAATAATATTATTTTAAACAAGGCGCTTCCTGTTTACGGTGACGGCAACTATACAAGAGATTGGTTATTTGTAAAAGATCACGCAAGCGCTATAGCAAGTATATTTAAAGAGGGAAAACTAGGCGAGACCTACAATATAGGTGGGGTTAATGAATGGAAAAATATTGATCTCGTAAAGTTATTATGTGATAAGATGGATGAGAAGCTTTCGCGAAAGCGTAATACCTCTCAATCTCTTATTACCTTTATAAAAGACAGACCAGGTCACGACAAGCGATATGCGATAGATGCCTCAAAAATTGAAAAAGAACTGGGGTGGAAACCATCTGTTACTTTTGAGGAAGGACTAGAACTCACAATAGATTGGTATCTTGCCAATAGCTCTTGGCTAGAGAATGTCACTTCTGGAGCATATCAAGAATATTACAATAAAATGTATACTTAATGAAAGGTATTGTACTTGCTGGAGGATCTGGAACTAGACTGTCACCACTTACCATTGCTGTAAGCAAGCAATTGCTACCTGTGTATGATAAGCCTATGATATATTACCCTATATCAGTACTTATGCTTGCTGGTATACGTGAGATTCTTATTATCACAACGCCAGAAGATAATCATCTTTTTAAAAGATTATTAGGTGATGGATCAGGACTTGGGTGCTCTTTTTCTTATGAGGTGCAAGAACATCCCAACGGACTTGCAGAAGCCTTTATTATAGGAGAATCCTTTATTGGGAATGATAAAGTAGCTCTTGTATTAGGTGATAATATTTTTTATGGGAATGGTCTCAGTAAGCTATTACAAAGCAAAGTCACAGTAGATGGAGGTGCCATATTTGCATATCCTGTTCGTGACCCAGAGCGTTTTGGAGTTGTCGCTTTTGATAAGGATATGAATGTCACGAGTATCGAAGAAAAACCAGAGAGCCCACAATCTAACTACGCCGTACCAGGTATTTATTTTTACGATAATGATGTAGTTGCTATTGCAAAAGAAATTAAGCCCTCTCATAGGGGTGAGCTTGAGATTACAGCAATAAATCAAGAATATTTACTTCGTAAAAAGCTTACTGTAGGTGTTATGAGTAGAGGGATGTCTTGGTTTGATACAGGTACAGTAGATGCGCTAGATGATGCGACAGAATTTATAAGAGTTTTACAACGTAATCAAAGCACAATGATAGCTTGTCTTGAGGAGATTGCTTACAAGATGAATTGGATATCATACGAAGCTCTTAAGGCAGGTGCTTCAAGATATGGTAAAGGGGCATATGCACAATACATAAATACACTATAGTGGAATTTCAAAAAACAGCATTCAAAGATTTAATTATATGCACTCCTAAGGTGTTTGAAGATGATCGAGGTTATTTTTATGAATCCTTTAATGCAAAGGCATTTCAAAGCTTTGCAGGTTTTGAGCCAGAGTTTGTTCAAGATAATCAGTCGCAGTCTACATATGGCGTCTTGCGTGGGCTTCATTTTCAAATAGGGGAGTTTGCACAATCTAAGCTCGTACGGGTTGTAGTAGGTGAGGTACTTGATGTAGTTGTTGATTTAAGAAAAAACGAACCTACCTATAAGAAAGCTTACAGCATACGTCTCAGTGCAGAAAATAAAAAACAACTTTTCGTTCCAAAAGGGATGGCACACGGTTTTGTAACACTTAGCGATACCGCAACGTTTATTTATAAATGCGATAACTACTATAATAAAGAGAGTGAGCTTGGTCTGGCATATAACGATCCATCATTGCAAATCGATTGGTTATTAGATAAGCAGGATGTCATCCTTTCAGAGAAAGATAAGGAAAATACGATGCTTTCAGATTTACCTTCTAACCTGTTTTAATGAGTACGCTTTCGCTAAATATACGATTACTCATTACAGGTGGTGGTGGTCAGCTGGCACAAGCCATAAAGGAGGAAGAAGCTACTTTTGAGAATGTTACGAGTATACATCTGTCAAAATCTAAGTTGGATATCACATCAACATCTTCTATTGAGAAAGCACTTGATTTACATCAACCAGATGTTATAATAAACACAGCCGCATACACCGCTGTAGATGCCGCCGAAGAGGATAAAGAGAAAGCTTTCCTAGTAAATGAAATAGGCGTAAAGAATCTAGCTCAAGCTTGTAAGGATAATGGAATCAAACTCATTCACATCTCTACAGATTATGTCTTTGACGGAGAAAAAACAGAAGAATATACAGAGGAAGATATTCCAAATCCAACAACGGTTTATGGCAAGTCTAAACTTGCTGGTGAGCAGGCCATAATTACTTCAGGGCTTCTTGACTACGCTATTATAAGAACATCCTGGGTCTACAGTGTTTACAGAAGTAATTTTGTGAAGACTATGTTACGATTAGGTAATGAGAAAGACGAGATTTCGGTTGTAAACGATCAATATGGTTCTCCTACGTGGGCAAATAATCTAGCTTCTATTATTTTAAAGTTGTCAAACGTGCTTACTATACAGAATGCAGGCGTATATCATTATACAAATGAGGGTGTCACTACGTGGTACGCTTTCGCGAAAGCGGTATTCAGCTACAAGAAAATGAGTATAAACGTTTTGCCTGTGTCTAGCGACCGCTTTGTAACAAAGGCCACGCGCCCAAAAAATAGTAAATTAGAAAGTTCTAAAATCATCAACCTTTTAGGGATTGAGAACGTGCCTTGGGAAAAAAGTCTTGAGAAAATGCTGGTTAAATTATGATAAGTGATCAATTTAAAAGTATCGCTGTCAAAGCTGCGCTTCAAGCTGGTGATGTAATTAGAGAGGTGTATGCGACAGCATTTGATAGCATTCTTAAAAGTGATGATTCACCCCTTACAGTTGCAGATACTCGTGCCCACGAGGTAATCTGCAAGGAGCTAAGCGCTACAAACATTCCTGTTTTAAGTGAAGAAGCCGCCGAAATTCCTTATGAAGAAAGAAGTACTTGGGACATCTTTTGGCTCGTAGATCCACTAGACGGCACCAAAGAGTTTATAAATCGCAATGGAGAATTTACTGTAAACATTGCATTGATAATAGGAGCTAGGCCAGTTTTTGGTATTATCTATATTCCGGTGTCTGATACACTATATTTAGGTGGAAGCTCACTAGGCAAAAGCTATAAAATATCAAATCCTACAATAGAGATGGGGTGGAATCAAGTAGTGGATGATAAGCATATAATTTTCACAAATAAGTTAAAATCACAAAAAGAGATACGAGTAGTGACAAGTCGCTCTCACCTCAATGAGCAAACAGTAGCGTATATAGAGGATTTAAAAAAAAATACCAATTCGGTAAGCTTACTTCCTGCGGGTAGTGCGCTTAAATTCTGTCTACTTGCAGAAGGAAATGCAGATAGATACCCTAGATTTGCTCCTTGTATGGAGTGGGATACGGCTGCTGGTGATGCTATATGTGAGACCGCTGGAATTACTGTTTTTATTGCAGGAACAACCCAGAAATTAACATATAATAAGAAGTCCTTATTTAGTCCTAACTTTGAAGCTTATTAATACTGTTTATGAAAATTCTTGTTACAGGTGGGGCTGGTTTTATTGGGTATCATCTTTGTGAGCAATTGCTCAAGGAAGGGCATACTGTATTGGCTCTTGATAATGTTAACGATTATTACGACCCTAATCTCAAGTATGATAGATTATCTCAGTTAGGTATATCAAAAGCAGAAGCATCAGTCTGGAATTTGACAGTGGCAAGCCACAAGCATAAAGCACTGCAATTTGTGCGTATGAATCTTGAGGATAGGGAAGCGTTGCCTGAGCTTTTTAAAAAAGAGTCTTTCGACCTCGTATGTAATCTTGCGGCTCAAGCGGGTGTGAGATATTCTATTGAAAACCCAGAGGTATATATAGATACAAATGTTGTAGGCTTTTTAAATATATTAGAATGCTGTCGTAATAACGATGTAAAAAGGCTTGTTTACGCAAGTAGTTCTAGCGTATACGGCAATAGTATAGATGTTCCATTTACAGAAAAACAGCCTGTAGACGAGCCCATAAGTATCTATGCCGCTACAAAAAAATCTAATGAGTTAATGGCGCATACCTATGCGCATCTATTCGGTATAAATGCTGTTGGTTTACGTTTTTTTACAGTGTATGGCCCTTGGGGAAGACCAGATATGGCAATGTTTTTATTTACAGATGCGATAATAAATAATAAACCTATTAAGGTTTTTAACGCGGGTGATCTCTCACGTGATTTTACATATATATCAGATATTATAGCCGGTGTTACGGCTGTAATACAAAATGAAGTACAACCCGGAAATACGATTTTAAACATAGGTAATAGCAAGCCTGTAAAGCTATTAGACTTTATAGAAGCCTTAGAGCTGGAACTTGGAAAAAAAGCAAAAAAAGAAATGCTTCCTATGCAAGATGGTGATGTAAACCAGACTTGGGCAAGTGTAAAGGCTATGCGTGAACATTATAAGTATCAACCATCTGTAAGTGTCGAAGATGGGATAGCGGCCTTTGTAAAATGGTATAAAATTTATTATAAGGATTAGTACGCTTTCGCGAAAGCGTAAGATTTTCCTGTCATTAGTGTGCAAACTGCTATATTTGCGATTTGCCAATAATTTGAAAAATATGAGCATAAAAAACATTTGTTGCATTGGAGCAGGCTATGTAGGAGGACCTACAATGTCTGTAATTGCGTTAAAATGTCCGGATATAAAAGTTACTGTAGTTGACCTTAATGAGAAGCGCATCGCAGCTTGGAATGATGAAGATGTAAGTAACCTACCCATTTATGAACCAGGCCTAGCTGAAGTTGTAAAAGAAGCTAGAGGTAGAAATCTATTTTTTTCTACAGAAGTAGATAAGGCGATAGATGAAGCAGAGCTTATTTTTATATCCGTAAATACACCTACTAAAACGTATGGAGTAGGTAAAGGGATGGCAGCAGATCTAAAGTACATAGAATTATGTGCTCGCCAGATTGCCAGAGTAGCGACTACAGATAAAATTGTAGTAGAAAAATCTACGCTACCTGTACGTACTGCCGAAGCATTACAGAATATACTTCACAATACAGGTAAAGGTGTACGCTTTGATATTTTATCAAACCCAGAATTTCTAGCCGAGGGTACTGCAATTCAAGATTTACTCAATGCAGATCGTGTACTTATAGGGGGAGAAAATACTCCTGGTGGTCAAAAGGCTACCGAAGCTCTTGCAGACATTTATTCAAATTGGATTCCAGAAGAGCGTATCCTAAGAACAAATGTATGGTCCTCAGAGCTTTCTAAGCTTACAGCAAACGCCTTTCTTGCACAACGCGTTTCTTCTATTAACGCGATGTCTGAGCTTTGTGAAGTTACTGGAGCAGATGTTCAAGAAGTTGCCAGAGCAATTGGTACAGACTCGAGGATAGGGCCAAAGTTTTTAAAGGCTTCCGTTGGTTTTGGCGGATCTTGTTTTCAAAAAGATATCTTAAACCTCGTTTATATTGCAAAGTCATATGGACTTAATGAGGTGGCAGATTACTGGGAGCAGGTTATTATTATGAATGACCACCAAAAAAGACGATTTGCAGAAAAGATAGTAAAGACGCTGTTTAACACCGTTTCTGGTAAGAAGATTACATTATTAGGTTGGGCATTTAAAAAGGATACTAATGATACGCGAGAATCGGCAGCCATTTATGTGGCAGATTATCTGCTCAATGAACAAGCAGAGGTAGTTATATATGACCCAAAGGTTTCTGAGGAACAGATTCTAGCAGATCTCGATTATTTAAATACGCGTTCTGAAGCTGAAAATAGAGCTTTGGTTACAGTAGTTAACGACCCTATGGAAGCCTGTGATAATGCGCACGCCATTGCTATTATGACAGAATGGGATGAGTTTGTTAATTATGACTGGCAACAAATTTACAATCAGATGCAAAAGCCTGCTTTTCTTTTTGATGGAAGAGCTATATTTGCTACAAATAAAATGAAAAATATTGGATTTGAAATATATGTTATTGGTAAAGGTAAGTAAGATGAAAGATAATTTAGGAAGGTTACTTTTAATAGTTCTTATGTTTTCATTTAGTGTTTGTTTTTCTCAGGAACAGACCTTGAGTTTATCTCAGATTTCATCAGTTAATATAGATGATCTGTCAGATAGTCAAATCGCATCTTACTGGGATAGAGCTAAAGGTGAGGGGTATACACTTCAGGAACTTGCAAATTTGGCAAGATTGCAGGGTGTGTCCGAAAGTGAGATTTTAAAATTAAATAATCGTATTCTAGGGCTTCCTGTAATGAATTCTAGTCTTGATGAAGCCGGAACGTCCGATGTACCAAAAGACAAAACAGTTGATAGCAATTATGGGTTAACTGTATCGAGTTTGAAAAAAGATGACGTAAACTCTCTTGATGATCGTTATTTTGGATATAGCTTTTTCTCAAATCCTTCTATTTCTTTTGAGCCTAATTATAACGTGACAGCAACTAAAGATTATGTCATAAGTACAGGAGATGAAATTACAATAGATTTATGGGGTGCTGCAGAAAGATCATCAATATACACAGTTGGGCAAGACGGTAATATCCAACTCCCTGGTGTGGGTAAAATTTTTGTAAGTGGATATTCCTTAGTAGATGTTGAGGGCAAAATAAAGTCAAGATTACGCAATGTTTTTGCAGGACTTTACGCTCCTGTTAATAGTCCTTCAAAAATATTTTTAGATATTAATATATCAAAAGTAAGAAATATTCAAATCAATGTAATTGGAGATGTGAAAGTTCCTGGAACATATACACTGGCTGGTTTAAGTAGGGTGATGAATGCATTGTATGCTTCAGGCGGACCTACTTTAAATGGTAGTTTGCGCAAGATAAAAGTGACTAGGGAAGGGCGAATTATTGGTGTTTTAGATGTTTATGATTTTATTTTCAAAGGAAATTCTGAGGGAAATTTAATTTTAAAAGAAGGAGATGTAATTATTGTTCCATCATTTGAGAGTAGAGTTACAGTAAAGGGTGAGGTGAAAAATCCAGCAATATTTGAAATTACTCAAGGTGAATCTATAAAAGATGTTATTGCGTTTGCTGGTGGCTATACTCCACTGGCCTATAAAAATGTCCATACCATTGATAGAATAGATGGTATAGGTAGAAAAATAGTGGATATATCAGAAGTTGATTTTAACTCAAGTCTTTTTTCTGGGGATATTCTCAGTGTACAGAAAATAACCGAATTGTATAATAATCGTGTTATTATAACTGGTGCTGTTAATTTACCTGGCGCATATGAGTTAAAGGATGGAATGAAATTGGGTGACTTAATTAATAGAGCGGAAGGTTTCAATGAAAAGTCATCTTTGAAAAAAGTGTTGCTTTTTAGAGAAAATTCACAAGCTTTAAGGGATGTCTATTCTTTTAATTTAGAGGATTCTTTGGTTGAGTCTTCGAAATTTCTTTTAAAAAAAGAAGATAGCATAAAAGTTTTTTTTAAATCGAATTTGAGATCAAGTTCAGTATTAAGTATCAGGGGAGCTGTAAATAATCCTAAAAGTATACCTTTTGTTGATAAAATGAGAGTTACAGATTTAATTGCAATAGCTGGTGGCTTTGCTAGAGAGGCAGATCCAAATGTGATTAATGTTTCTAGACAACTTGATGATGGTGAGTTTAAAACACTGAGTATAAATTACACTTGGGAGAGTACTAGTGATTTGATACTTAAAACTGGTGCAAATTTTTATTTACAACCAAATGATAAAGTCGAAGTGAGAACTTTGAAAGGGTATCAGGAATTAAAGAGTGTTTATGTAAATGGAGAGGTTTCTAGACCTGGTGCTTATTCTATATTAAATAAAAACGAGCGCATAAGTAGTCTTGTTGCTAGATCTGGAGGATTGTCACCATATGCTTTCTTAGAAGGAGGTACCATTATTAGGAAAAAAGTAGAAAATGATAAAAAACAAGTTGATGGAGCTTTAGATTTAATTCAAGGAAATCTTGAAGAAGGAACTACTATAAAAAACGTTGAAAATGAATATAGAATAGGTATTGACTTGAAAAAAGCTATTGTTGAAAAAGACGAACGTTATGATCTTATTTTAAGAGAGGGTGATAGACTTTTGATACCGTCAAAGAAGCAAACTGTAGAAGTTGTAGGTGAAGTTATGTCACCTTCATTGATTCCATATTCTAAGAAGTTAAGAACGAAAGATTATATTTATAATGGAGGTGGTTTTTCAGAAAAAGCAAAAAAGAGTAAAGTATACGTTGTTCATCCTAATGGCACAGTATTGGCTACAAAAAGATTTTTATTTTTCAGAATGTATCCAAAAGTAATTCCGGGGTCTCTAATTCTTGTGCCAAAGAAAATTGACACTATAAGAGATGGTCTATCAACTCAAGAGGCTATTAGTATCACTACAGGCTTGGGAACCTTGGCGATAATTATTGATCGATTAGCAAACTAGAGTTATGACTAAAAGATATTTTAACGAGGACAACATAAAATTAACGGAGCTTATTGGATTGCTTTTTGATAAAAGAAAATTTTTATTCAAATTTCTCTTTGTGTTTTTTGTTTTTGCTGTTTTTATTGCTTTTTTCTCAAAAAATTACTACACCACGAATTCTGTAATAGTACCTCAATCTAACAGTTCTTCTTTAAAAGGTGGTTTAGGAGGTTTAGCAAGTTTAGCGGGTATCGATTTATCAAGTTCTAGCGATACGCAGAATGTTTCACCTATACTATACCCACAGATATTCGAAAGCTTAAGTTTTCAAAGGGAAGTCATCAATACACCAATAGCTTTTGAAACTTACGGTAAGGAAATCTCCTATTTTGAGTATTACAAGGATTATTATAAACCTTCAGTTCTCAGTATAGTTAAGATGTACACCATTGGTCTTCCGGGAAAGATAATTGGTTTTTTTAAGTCAGCAGATTCTGATCAAGAGATTGAAATTTCATCTGATGGTAATGTGCTTAATTTAAGTGATGTAGAAAAAGATATTATCGAAATCTTCATTGAAAATACTAATATCACTGTAAATGCGAAGGAAGGATATGTTGAAATAACGGCAACGATGCCTGAAGGCAAGGCCTCTGCTTATTTGAATAGGACTTGCGTTGAAATTCTTGAAAAAAGAGTTATTTCAATGAATATTACCAAAGCTGAAACCGAATTGAGTTTTTTAGAAGAGCGTTTGGAATCTAAGAAGTTAAATTTTGAGAACATTCAGAGAAAGCTTGCTTTGTATAAAGATTCAAATCGTTTCATTAATACTGAGCAAAGTAAAGTTACTTTGCAAAAATTGAATTCAGAATATTCGTTAGCTTATAATGTTTACAACGAAGTTTCAAAACAAGTCGAAGCCCAGAAATTACAAGTAGAAAAAGATACACCGATATTCACGGTATTAAAATCTCCTGTCATTGTAAATAAAAAGACTGGACCTAGTCGTGGTGCTATTTTAATAGGTTTTATTATTTTGGGCGTAATTTTGGGTTCGATGTCTTTAATAATCAAAGTATATTGGAAAGAAGTTTTATCAATTAAATTTAAAAAATCAAAAAAAAATGTTGAATAATAAGTCAATTTTAATTACTGGAGGTACTGGGTCTTTAGGAAAAGCTTTAGTAAAGCATATTTTTAATAGATATCCCGAGGTGACTCGCCTTGTTGTTTTTTCAAGAGATGAACAAAAGCAATTTGAAATGGCTCAAGAGTATCCACCTTCGGAATATCCTCAGCTAAGATTTTTCATAGGTGACATTAGAGATTATGAAAGAGTAAAGAGGGCTTTAAAGGGTATTGACTATGTTATTCACGCAGCTGCTATGAAGCACGTTCCTATCGCTGAATACAACCCTATGGAGTGTGTTAAAACTAATATACTTGGTGCAGAGAATTTAATTAATGCTTGTTTAGAGACAGAGGTTTCAAGAGTTGTAGCTCTTTCAACTGATAAAGCAGCTGCGCCTGTCAATTTGTACGGAGCAACAAAACTCGCTTCTGATAAGCTATTCGTAGCAGCAAACAATATTACAGGTTGGAACCCAATAAAGTTTAGCGTTGTACGATACGGTAATGTGATGGGGTCTAACGGTTCTGTAATACCATTTTTTCTAAAGAAGAGGTCGGAAGGTGTTTTACCTATTACAGTGGAGGACATGACACGTTTTAATATATCATTACAAGGTGGGGTTGATATGGTAATGCATGCACTAGAACACGCTTGGGGGGGAGAGATTTTTGTGCCTAAAATACCAAGTTATAGAATCTTGGATATCGCAGAGGCTATTGGTCCGGAATGTGAAAAACCTGTTATAGGTATAAGACCGGGAGAGAAAATACACGAAGAGATGATTACTAGTTCTGATTCTTTTTATACGTACGATTTAGGTAAGTATTATACAATTCTCCCAGCTACTCATAGATGGAAGCTTGATGAATTTATTAATAAATTTTCAGCAAAGAGAGTTCCGGATGGTTTCAAATATAATAGTGGTGAGAATGAAGATTGGGAAACTATAGAAAACTTAAGGTCGTTAATAGTCGAGCACGTTGATCCAGATTTTAAAGTATAAATTATGTCGTATACAATTCCTTACGGAAAACAGTTTATTACTCAAGAAGATATAGATTCTGTAGTTGAAGCTTTACAAGCGGACTATCTCACTCAAGGGCCAAGAATTTTAGAATTTGAAATGAACTTTGCTCAATACGTCGGGTCAAAATATGCAGTTGCAGTTTCTAATGGCACTGCCGCATTACATCTTAATGCTCTAGCTTTAGGCGTTGAATCTGGACAGAAGGTAATTACCACTCCCATAACCTTTGCTGCATCTGCAAACTGTGTGCGTTACTGTGGAGGTGAAGTAGTTTTTGGAGATATAGACCCAGAAACTTATTTACTAGATATAAATAGTGTGCGAGCAATTTTAGAAAATGATCCAGACGGTAATTACGTAGGTATAATACCTGTAGATTTTGCTGGTCGTGCTGTGAATTTAGAGATGTTTCGCGCTCTTGCAGATGAATTTGATTTATGGATAATAGAGGATTCATGTCATTCACCTGGCGGGTATTTTTTGGATAGTACGGGGATCAAGCAACAATGTGGTAATGGTAATTATGCAGATTTAGCCATATTTTCTTTTCACCCTGTAAAACATATTGCTTCTGGAGAAGGTGGAATGATTACAACGAACAATGAAGCTTTATACAAGAAGCTATTAGCATTGAGAACTCATGGTATTGTCAAAAATGACGGGTTATATACTAACCATCCAAGTTTTGCAGCGGCTTCTAAAGATGTAGAAACGTATCCAGCGTGGTATATGGAGATGCAAGAATTGGGTTACAATTACCGTATTACTGATTTTCAAGCTGCACTAGGTAATAGCCAACTAAAAAGAGCAGATGAAGGTATTCAAAAACGTCGTGCGATAGCAAATAAATATTATGAAGCCTTTAAAAGTGAAAAATTTATAAAGAGCCAATCTGGAGTTATTGAGGGCCATGCATATCATCTGTATATTATTGAGGTAGATGATAGATTAGGTCTTTATAATTACTTGAGAGAGCAGGGTGTTTTTGCTCAGATACATTACATACCTTGTCATTTAATGCCATACTATAGAGATCTTGGACATCAGGAAGGTGATCATCCCAAGGCTGAGGCGTACTATAAACAATGCATTAGTTTACCTATGTACCCTACTTTATCTGCAGAGGAACAAGAATATGTTGTTCATAAAATTAAAGAATTTTATGTTTAATAATAATCTTTGTATTATTCCAGCGAGAGGTGGTAGTAAACGAATACCTAGAAAGAATATTCGAAATTTTTTAGGAAAACCTATTATAGCATATAGTATTGAGGCGGCTTTGAAAAGTAATTCCTTTTCTAAGGTAATGGTTTCGACAGACGACGACGAAATTATGCAAATTGCTAAATCATTTGGAGCTGAAGTTCCTGTTCTGAGAAGCAAAAAAAACGCAAATGACTTCGCTACTCTGTCAGACGTAATTGAGGAGGTTAAAGATATTTACTTAGACAAAAACACTAGATTTGAAAATATTTGTTGTTTATTACCTACAGCACCATTAATTTCGCCAGAGTTGCTTCAAAGAGGTTTAAAGTTTTTAATTGAAACGGATGCAGACTCGGTTAAGCCAATTGTACCTTACAGTTATCCTATCCAACGTAGTTTAAAATTAGATGTAAATGGTCAAGTATCTTACATGCACCCACAATTTAGTAGAACAAGATCGCAAGATTTGGAAACATCCTATTTTGATGCCGGAATGTTTTATTGGATGAATTTTGATAAAGGATTAATCGGAAACAATAAGTTTGCTTTTGTAATTGATGAATTTGCAGCTCAGGATATAGATACAAATGAAGATTGGATCATGGCTGAATTAAAATATCAATTACTTTATGGAAAAATTCAGTAAAGTAATTATACGCTGCAACGCGGGAATGACATATGGTCTTGGACATCTTTCAAGATGTCTAACACTTTCTCAAGAGTTTCAAGAAGATGTGCCGATTATTTTCTTAGTAAAAACCGATTATAATATAATAGTAGATAATTTTTTTTTAGAAAATAATTTTGAAGGAGAGTACTTATTATTTTCAGAAAATAAGACAGATCAAGAAGAAATTGATTTAATATTGAGTTATGATTTGTATTCAAATCTATTTCTGGTATTAGATCATTATGATATTACGGTAGCTTTTCAGAAAAAGCTTATCGATTTTAAAATTAAATGGCTTCAATTTGATTCCCACGCTAAAATATACCTCTATGCAAACTTTGTTCTGCATGGTAGTCTAGGAGCTACACCACAAGTTTATAATACTTTAAAAAAGAATGATTCGACTACGCTTCTCCTTGGACCAAAATATAGTATTGTAAAAAAAGAGATAGTCAAACTTCGGGAATCAACGGAAATTAGAACACAAGTTAATAAAATAGTGATTTGTTTTGGAGGTGGAAATGATCATGGACTTAGCTTGCAAATTTTGAAGTCATTAGCAACGAGTGAATTCACTAAGATTAGAGTAAGGGTTGCTATCAATGAAAATAATCCAGACAAAAAGGAAATTTTGAAAATCCTAGATAGCTTTTATGATGGATGTTTAATTAAGCAAAAAGAATTAGCTAATTGCATGGCTTCAAGCGATCTTTGTATTATAGCTCCAGGAATGATTAGTTATGAGGCTGCTTGTTTAGGCTTACCAATGCTATTAGTGCCATTTGTATCAAATCAGATAATAAATGCAGAAGGCTGGATTAATAATGAATGTGCGCTATCAATAGGTGCAGATTTTCAATTTGATAGGAAGAAATTTTGTGTTATTCTAAAAGAAGTAGTAAATAATTCTAATCTATTACAAAGTTTGTCTAAAAATTGTTACAATACAGTTGATGGTTTGGGAGCTTATAGAACAAAAAATATTATTGAAGGTAAAAAATTATGAAAAAAATAGCGCTCATATTAGGAACAAATGCTGGACAAGCAGATTTAATAACATACCTAAATTCAATAGGTTGGGAAACTCACGCTTGTAGTAATCAAAGAGTTGGTCCAGGTTGCGATTTAGCAGATTATTTTCACTTAGTAAATATCGTTAATTTAGAAGAAGTTAAGGATCTAGCAGTTAATATTAAAGCTGATTTAGTTTATTCAATTTCATCAGATATTGCTATTACAGCAGCTACTAAAGTTTCTGAAGATTTAGGTTTGCCTAGGTTATTAAATTCTGAAATCCTTGATTTATTTAACAACAAAAATCTTTTTAGAGATTTTTTGAATTCAAATAATATTGGAAATGTAGTTTTTAAAAAAATTGACAATCCAGATAATTTAGATTGGACGATTTTTCCATGCGTTGTAAAACCAGTAGATTCTCAAGGCCAAAGGGGAGTGGTTTTAATTAACAATCCTGAAGATCTCAAATTAGCAGTCGAAAAAGCAATAGAAATTTCAATTTCTAAGAGAGCTATTATAGAAGAATTTTTAGATGGAGAAGAGTTTTCAAGTAATGTAATTGTTCAAAATGGAGAAATTCTTGTTAATGAGATCTCAGATAGAATAGTTTTTGACAATAATTATTTCGGTCTTCCAAAAGGACATGCGATACCTCCTGAGTACGTAGATGAACAACAAATTACTATATCCAAAAAGTATATTAAGGAAATTGTTAATTTACTAGAAATTAAAGATGCTGTACTATATGTACAAATGAAATTATCAAATGGAGTACCAAAAATTATAGAAATTGCTCCAAGATTAGATGGATGTCATATTTGGAGATTAATCAAAATTCATAGAAATCTAGATTTGAGAAAGTTAGTTATAGATTTATGCCTAAATAACAAAATCGATTTACAAAAAAATGAGATTGTAAAAGGTAGAAGTATTCTTGAATTTTATCATCTACCTACTGTTGAGAAATTTTCTAAAGAAAAATTAGAAAAGCGTTCCAACCTTGAGTTTTCTGAGTTTAGATATAGCGAAGGAGATAATATTACACCTATTAATGGTAAATTAGAAGTTGTTGGTTATTCTGTTAGAAAGAAATAAGGTCACTAATGAATATTATAGTTACAGGAGCGAGCGGATTTCTTGGCAGGTATGTTTTAAATGAACTATCGCATACTGGGCATACAGTCAAAGCCATAGGCAGATCTAAAAATAAGTTAATTGGGTTGTCGTCTTCGGCAAATTATACTTTTGCTGAATCTGATTATAGTTTGGCATCTTTGCTTAGTGAATTTAAAGGATTTGATACGATTATTCATTTGGCATCGGAAATAATGCAACGTAATACTGATAAGTTTAGAATTACTGACTTTAATAATATTGAGCTTTTTCAAAATGTACTATTAGCTGCTAAACAGAATGATATCAAAAAGGTAATACAGACTTCAACAATAAGTGTTTATTCAGAAGTTGATGTTTTGAATACTGAAGAAAATTGTAAGCATCCTCCTAAAACAATCTATGGACTTAGCAAATATATGTGTGATATATATGCTGAGTATTTTAGAGATAACTCAGACGTTGAAGTATTGACACTCAGATTAGCTAGGTTATACGGATATGGTGATCGAGAGACGGTAATATTTGAACAATTTGTAAATAAAGCTATTAATAAAGAACCACTTACTATTTTTGGGGATGGAAGTTCTACAATAGAATATGTATATGTTAAGGATGTGTCTAAATTTATTGTGAATGCCTTAAACTATCCTAAAGTTGGTGGTATATATAATTTAGGATTTAATTATATATATAGTTTAAAAGAAATCGCTCTAGCAATAAATTTAATTTTTAAAAACCCAGAACCTGTTTTATTTCCTAAGCCAAATTTTAAAAACACAAAAGGTGTTAGGATGAATTCAAATAAATTGACAACTACTTTTGACTACAAGTCCAATTGGAGCTTGTTGAAGTCCCTTAAAGATTTAGCGTTGTACTATAATTAATATTCTAATGAATAATAAAAAAACTTATATCATTGCAGAGCTTTCTGCAAATCATAATAACGATATCAATTTAGCTTTAAAAACTATTGATGCAATTGCAAAAACGGGTGCTGATGCGGTCAAGGTTCAGACGTATACCGCAGACTCGCTAGCTCTAGACGTAGACAATGAATATTTTGGACCAAAAAAAACTGGTCTTTGGAAAGGTATTAGGCCATATGACCTATATAAAAAAGCATCATTACCTTATGAATGGCATAAGGATTTACAATCTCGCGCACACGAATTAGGACTAGATTTCTTTAGTTCACCTTTTGACTTAGAAGGAGTAGACTTTTTGGAAAAATTGAATGTCCCTATTTATAAGATTGCATCATTTGAAATTACGGATATAGGACTTATAAAGTATACAGCATCAATGGGCAAACCTATTATAATGTCAACTGGCGTTGCAGATGTTGAGGATATTAAATTAGCTATAGAAACTTGTCGCTCCGTTGGAAATAATGATATCACTATTTTAAAATGTACCTCACAATACCCTGCAAAAATTGAAGATGCAAATCTTAGTACTATATTGGATATGAAAGAACGCTTTGGAGTTGATGTGGGTCTGTCAGATCATACTATGGGCTCTTTAGTTCCTATAGCAGCAGTTAGCTTGGGAGCGACAGTGGTTGAGAAACATTTTATTTTAGATCGATCTTTAGGAGGTGCTGACTCGTCTTTTTCTATGGAACCTCAGGAATTTAAAGACATGGTAGATTCAATCAGAAATGTTGAAAGAGCATTAGGTAGTGTGTCTTATGAGGTTAGTGAGGAAAGCAAACTTAAGAGAAGATCACTTTTTGTAACAAAGGATATTAAGAAGGGTGAGGCGTTAACAAAAGAAAACATAAGATCATTGCGACCTGGACATGGTGCACACCCAAAAATAATGACTACAATAATTGGAACAAAAGCTAAAAAAGATTTTCTTAAAGGCGATCCATACCTAGAGTTTTAATGAAAGAAACAAAATCTTTGAATAATTACGTTGTAAATCTTAACGTTCTTATATTGTTTGTTATTCTTAACCCATTCATTATGTGGGTTATTTCTCCTCTTTATATAAACATTTGTTTATTAGGGTCATCATTTCTTGCGTTATTTTATTTAGCTAGTAGTGGCTTGATAGTTATAACAATTAAGCGCTTGATGTTTTTTTTTTTAGGGTTAATTTTTACTTTATATATAACTACCAAATTTATTTTACCCGAATCTAATATTGGAAAACTTATTCATTTTAGTTTGATGTTAGGGATTTTTTTTTATCCATCAAATTTACTTTTTAAAGTCTTTGTCAAGTTTAGAAAAGCTTTAATTTTCTTTTGTTACGTTTCTGTCATCATTTTTTTTATAACTCTAATTGGTATTGAACTGCCTTATTATAAAATTGACGCCTTTTCATTAGTAATGAAGTCGTTGAATGCTTATTATCGTCTTTATGGAGTGGTAGTTTCTTCAACAAACACTGTATATGATTTGGGATCATTCACTATTATGAGAGTTTGTGGACCATTTTTAGAGCCTGGTCATTTTGCGATTTATATAGGATTTACGATGATTTTAGAAAAATTTTTTTTCAATAGAATAAACAACATATTCATAATAGCATCATTACTAACTTTCTCTCCAAGTATTATTTTTTTCTTTGCGTTATTATTTGCCTACCACAACTATTATGCATTTAACTTAAAAAGTTTTTTAACATATTCCCTTATTGCAATGAGCATTAGCCTACTCACTGTAAGTATAAGTACCGTTGTACAAGAACAATTATTATATTTATTGGTGGGACGAAATTTAGAATCATCAGATAATGGAGGAGGATTAACCGAGTTATTAGATGATAGAGCTGGAAAGCAAGCGCTTGTGGCTTATAGACAATATGTAAGGACAGATGAGTCTTTATTTGGAAAAGGGGTGAAATATCTTGAAAATTTTGGAGTTCTTTCTGATTACCGAGGTCTTATTTTTAAATTTGGATACATTGGTTTTAGTCTTGTTATTCTATTATATTTAGTTATTTTATTTTCGGGCACTTCTCAAAAAATGAAATTGATGCTTCTTGCAATTTCGTTTATCATTATATTACACAGGTCATGGATG